>JAQVYC010000008.1:35049-36228 GCA_028708805.1 Clostridia bacterium
AGATGTTCTCCAACCATTTTTTTGCCAACACGAGTTGCCTTTCCACAAGCTGGACATACAACCATAATATTGTCAATTTTAATAGGTGCAGGCTTTTTAATTATGCCACCTTTTTCTTTTTGGCTTTTTGGCTTTTGATGTTTTGTTATTATATTAACGCCCTCAACCAATGCTCGATTTTGTGCAGGAACAGTTTGCAAAATCTTACCTGTTTTGCCCTTGTCTTTTCCTGAAATAACAACAACATTATCGCCCTTTTTCACTTTTAACTTTGTCATATTTCTCTCCTTAAATCACCTCTGGAGCTAAAGAAACTATTTTCATATAGTCTTTTTCTCTGAGTTCTCTTGCTATTGGTCCGAAAATACGAGTGCCTTTCGGTTGTTTTTGATTATCTATAATAACTGCAGCATTATCGTCAAAACGAATGTGCGTGCCATCTTGTCTTCTTAAACCATAAGTTGACCTTACAATTACAGCTTTGATAACATCGCCCTTTTTAACCGTTCCTCCCGGAATAGCTTTTTTAACTGATGCCACAATCACATCGCCTATGTTGCCAGACCTTCGAAAAGAGCCACCTAGCACACGAATGCACATTATTGTTTTTGCACCTGTGTTATCTGCAACCTTTAATATAGTTTGTGGTTGAATCATAATTTTCTCCTCCAAATAAATTATTAGTATAATTAAATACATCAATTTAACTTTCAATATTTCGTTTAATTATTTAGCTTTTTCCATTACTTTAACAAGTCTGAAATATTTATCTTTGCTAAGGTGCTTTGTTTCCATAATTTCAACGGTATCACCTATACCAGCCTCGTTTTTTTCGTCATGCACTTTAAATTTGGTTGTTTTTTTCACAATTTTCTTATAAAGTGGATGTTTATAATTTGACATAACGGAAACAACTATGGTCTTATCCATTTTGCCTGCTGAAACTACTAATCCAACTTTAACCATTCTGTTATTTCTAATTTTTTCTTCCATTTAAAACTCCTCACACCTTTGCCTTATTGGCTTTAATTTCCCTTTCTCTTAAAACTGTTTTGACTCTTGCGATGTCTTTTTTTACATTTTTAATTTGTGTATTGTTTGGCAAATTTCCCGTTGCCAACGAAAATCTTAAATTGAATAATTCAGATTTTAACTCGGAAAGTTTTGAGGTGAGTTCTT
>JAQVYC010000008.1:36328-42250 GCA_028708805.1 Clostridia bacterium
GCACCTTTACCCGAACCCATTCTAGTTTCGGCAGGTTTTTTAGTAACAGGCTTATCAGGAAATATTTTTATCCAAACTTTACCTGTTCTTTTTGTATAGCGTGTCAATGCCACACGAGCCGCTTCAATTTGGTTGGACTTAATCCAACTTGGCTCAGTTGTAGCAATTCCAAAATCTCCATATGCAAGTTTATTGCCTCTTGTTGCAATGCCTCTCATATTTCCACGATGGACACGCCTTCTTTTAACTCTTTTAGGCATTAACATTAATCTTGTCCCCCTTTTTCATCTTTCTTGGAGCCGATTATTTCACCTTTATATATCCAAACTTTTAAGCCTAATTTTCCATAATTTGTAAAGGCGGAAGCAACACCATAATCAATATCAGCACGCAATGTGTGAAGTGGAAGAGAGCCTTCCATATAATATTCGGTTCTTGCCATCGTGTTAGCACCGTCAACAACTCCGCTAACTTGAACTTTACAGCCCTTAGCACCGGCTTTCATTATTCTTTGAAGTGCTTGCTTCAAAGCTCTTTTAAAAGAAACTCTTTTTTCAAGCTGTGCAGCTATCGACTCAGCAACTAATGTTGAGTCTAAATCGGGCTTTTTTACTTCTTTTATGTTTACAACTAAGTTGTTTTTAGGTTTAGCCAATTTAATTATATCTGCTTTTAATTGTTCAGCACCTGCACCTCTTGTTCCTATTAACATTCCAGGTCTGCCCGTGTAAATGTTTATAACTAAGTTTTTAGCGGACCTTTCTATTGTTATTCTGGAAATTGCACAAGAATAATATTTCTTTTTAATAAACTTTTTTATTTTTTGGTCTTCCAATAAAAGAGCGGCAAAATCCTTCTTGTTTGCAAACCAAGTTGCGTTCCAATCTTTATTAATTCCAACTCTTAGTCCTATCGGGTTAACTTTCTGCCCCATAATATCCTCCTATTTTGCTTCTTCCTTGTTAGCTTCATCTAATATCATTGTTATATGACAACTTCTTTTTAAAATTCTGTCGGCTCTTCCCCTTGCCCTGATTTTGATTCTTTTCATTATCGGACCAGGCGAAACCCATGTTTCTTTTACAATAAGGTCATCCCTGTTCAAACCTTTAACTTCGGCATTTGCAATAACCGACTTTATAAGTTTAACTAAAACTTCGGAAACTCCTTGCGGTGAATTTTCCATAAGCGCCAAAGCCTCATCTACCTTTTTACCGCGTATGTTATCAAGCACAAACCTTACTTTCGAAGGGCTTATCCTTATATATTTGGCGATGCCTTGTGGACGATTATCCTTATTTTTTCTTCTAGCTTCTGCTTTTTCTCTTATTCTTGTAGCCATTTTCGCCTCCTATTTATTTCGGGCTGTTTTTTTCTTGCCCGCGTGTCCTTTAAATGTTCTTGTTGGAGCAAATTCTCCTAATTTATGTCCAACCATTTCAACAGTGCAATAAACAGGGATATGTTTTTTGCCATTGTGTACAGCAAAGGTAAAGCCGACAAATTCAGGATATATAACAGAACTTCTGGACCATGTTTTTATTGGCTTTTTTATTCCACTCTTATTCATCTCTTCAACTTTTTTTACTAGTCTTGAAAATACATAAGGTTGTTTTTTTAATGACCTACTCATCTTTCCTCCATAATTTTTGTAACAGGGATTCCCCATTTTTACCATTTAAGTTTTTTAGCTCATATTTTTTCTTTAATTAATTCTTTTTACAATTAATTTATCAGAATGCTTGCGTTTTTTTCTTGTCTTTAAACCAAGAGCTGGCTTGCCCCAAGGTGTAAGCGGACTTGCTCTTCCAACTGGGCTTTTACCCTCTCCACCGCCATGTGGATGGTCTATCGGGTTCATAACTGAACCGCGTACAGATGGTCTTTTCCCCAAATGCCTTGCTCTTCCTGCTTTACCTAATGAAATTAATTCATGGTCTACATTTCCAACTGTTCCCAATGTAGCTCTACAAGTTTTTAAAACCTTTCTCATTTCACCGCTTGGCATTTTAAGAGTAGCATATTTGCCTTCTTTCGCCATTAATTGAATGCTTGTCCCAGCACTTCGTGCCATTTGTCCGCCTTTGCCAATCTGTAATTCAACATTATGAACTGTTGAACCAACTGGAATATTTTCAAGTGGCAAAGAGTTTCCTACTTTTATTTCAGCTTGCGAACCACTCATAACCGTGTCCCCTACATTTAGCCCTAACGGTGATAAGATATATCTCTTTTCACCATCTACATAAGCTAGCAATGCAATGTAAGCTGACCTATTTGGATCATACTCAATGCTTGTTACCTTTGCTGGAATGTTATCTTTATTTCTTTTGAAATCTATAATTCTGTATTTCTGTCTGTTTCCGCCACCTTGATGACGCACCGTTATTTTACCATGTACATTCCTGCCCGCATGTTTCTTTTTTACTGCTAAAAGACTTTTTTCAGGAGCAACCTTAGAAAGTTCTTCAAAGGTTGGAGTTGAAACAAAGCGTCTTGCTGGTGATGTTGGTTTATGTTTTTTTATTGCCATTTTCTCCCCCTTAACTCAAACTCTCAAAGAAATCAATCGGCTTTGATGTTTTCTTTAAAGTTACTATCGCCTTTTTGTAATCACTGGTTCTGCCAAATTTTCTTCCAGATTTAGTATTTTGCGACTTTTCATGTCCTTTCACTAAAATGGTGTTAACCTTGTCAACTTCCACTTTGAATATTTCTTCTACTGCCTTCTTTATTTGAATTTTGTTAGCATTTATATCAACTATAAAAGTGTAAATTTTATTTTTAATATTTGCATAACTTTTTTCACTCATTAGCGGTTTTTTAATAATGTCATATGCACTCATGCTCTTGCCTCCTCTAACTTAATAATAGCTTCCTTAGAGAAAATAAGATTTTTGTTCGAAACAATTTCTTCCACATTTAATAGTTCAACCGTTGACACACTCAAATTCGGAATATTTGCACTTGATTTAATCAAGTCTGGATTATTTTCTGCAACTACTATTATTGATTTTTTTTCAAAACCGAATGCTTTAAGAAAATTTGCCATATCTTTGGTTTTGTTGTTCTCAGGCTTTATTTCATCAACTACTGTTATTTCTTTTTGTCTTAATTTCTGACTTAATGCCGATGTGAATGCTAAAAACTTAACTTGCTTATTGACTTTTTTAGAAAAATCTCTTGGCTTAGGAGCAAAAACTACTCCACCACCTCTATAATGCGGACCCTTTGTTGAACCTTGTCTCGCATTTCCTGTATGCTTCTGAGCATAAGGTTTCTTAGCATGGCCTCGAACTTCGCTTCTGGTAAGCGTGCTTTTTGTTCCTTGTCTTGCATTGGCATTTGCTGCCACAATGGCTTGATGTATAACTGGTTCGTTATATTCAACTTCAAAAATGTCTTCATTAAGCGATATGGAGCCAACTTCCTCAGCCTGCATATTATAAACTTTTAATTTTGCCATTAGTTCTTACCTCCCTTAACTGCCTCTTTAACAACAATTACGGAGCCCCTAGGTCCTGGTACGCAACCCTTTATTAAAAGAAGATTTCTGTCTTTGTCGACCTTAACTACTTCTAAGTTTTGAATTGTTACATTTACATGACCAAATTGTCCGGGCATTTTCTTATTTTTAAACACTCTTGCAGGTGTTGAACTCGCCCCAGTTGAGCCTACCTCACGGTGAATTGGGCCAGCACCATGCGACATTCTATTTCTGCGAAAACCATGTCTTTTGATAACGCCTGAAAAACCATGTCCTTTTGATATTCCAGACACATCCACCTTATCGTTTTCGGAGAATATATCACACTTAATTTCTGCCCCTACTTCATAATCTCCTGCTAAATCAAATTCTTTAATAAATTTTTTAGGATTTGCATTAATTCTTTTAAATACTGTTAGTTGAGGTTTATTAACTCTTGATTCTTTAATATCACCATAAGCCACAACTAATGATTTGTATCCATCTTTCTCAGCGGTTTTTTTAGCTATAACAGTACATGGTCCAGCTTCAACAACTGTAACTGGAATCACTTTGCCACTTGCTGTAAAAACTTGAGTCATACCGAGCTTCTTGCCGATAATTGCCTTTTCCATTAAACTTAAACTCCTTATTTGTTTGTTTTTTTGCTTGTTTTAAGTCTTTTAATATTTCCTTAATACCTTAGTAGTTTTTAAATTTTTATTTTAATATCAACACCAGCTGGAAGTTCTATTTTCATAAGCGCATCAACCGCTTTAGCATTAGGATTAATTATTTCAATCATTCGCTTGTGTGTTCTAGATTCGAATTGTTCGCGACTGTCTTTATGCTTAAAAGGTGATCGTATGATTGTAATAACTTCTTTATCTGTTGGCAAAGGGATAGGTCCAACAACCCTTGCTCCGCTTTTGTTTGCCGTGTTAATAATTCTCTTGCATGCATCATCTAGAAGCATGTGGTCATAAGCTTTAAGTTTTATTCTTATTGTTTCTGTTGCCATTTTTTAAAAAATCCTCCTGCTATTTGAAAATCATAGTTCTTTACGCAACATAAAGGTGATTGAAATCAACCTAATGATGTAATTTGCTAATACACTTACCCGTGTGTTTCGATATTTAACATAAAAAAAATTGCTATTAGCTTCGGCTAGTATAACCGACTGAATAGCAACTGTCAACCCTTTTTTTAGTTTTTTTAAAAAAAGTTTTTGTAATTTTTATTTTTTATGCATTTTTTCTATTAACATTAGTAAAAAGATAAAACTGTTTATACCTACACTACAATAACTTCATTATTCACTAGAATTTATGCCTTTCTAAAAGCATAAGAACTTGTAAGGATATTGTTCTAATTTTCGCCTTTAATGTTAAAAGTTATTTTAAACTTTCGTGAAAACTTTTACTAGTGAAATAATTGATACCTATTGCTTCACGCACATTATTTAAAATTTTATTAGAATACTCTACTACAAAGGCGGTATCTGTTTTTAAAACTTCTAAAAGCTCTGGTTTTCGTTTTTCATATTCGTTTCTTCTAAGACGCATAGGTTCTAAAAGCTCTTGCAAAACATCATTCAAAAATGATTTTACTTTTACATCACCTAACCCGCCCCGCTGATAATGTTTTTTAAGCTCATTCAAACTTTTATAATCAGGCAAATATTTTTCAAAATGTTCATCTTTGCAAAAAATATCTAGATAAGCAAATACTGCATTACCTATTATTTTACCCGGGTCGTTTACATTTATATGGTCGGGGTCGGTATACATACTCATAATTTTTTTCTTTATAACTTGCGGTTCATCTTTAAGAAAAATACAATTACCCAAAGATTTGCTCATCTTTGAATTGCCGTCTAACCCCACTATTCGATAACTGTTTTTATTTTCAGGCAAAACTGCTTCCGGTATAGTTAAAACATTTGTTTTGTATGTTTTATTGAACGAATTTACTATTTCACGAGTTTGCTCTATCATTGGAAGTTGGTCTGCACCAACAGGAACAAGGTTTGCACCCAACGCAGTTATGTCCGCTGCCTGACTAATCGGATATGTCATAAAACCAACTGGAACACTCTTGTTAAAGCCACGCATTTTTATTTCAGATTTAATGGTCGGGTTTCTTTCCAACCTAGCCATTGTAACCAAGTTGGAATAATACATTGGCAATTCAAATAATGCGGGAATTTGCGACTGAATAAAAAATCTTGTTTTGCTTATTTCTAGCCCTGCGGCTATGTAATCAAGCATAACTTCCACTAAATTATTTTGAATTTTTTCTGCGTTGTCGGCATTATCTGTAAGTGCTTGAAGATCAGCAATCATAACAAACATTTCATAAAGTCCGCTATTTTGCATTTCAACTCTTGTTTTTAAAGAACCGACATAATGTCCTATATGAAGCGAACCAGTAGGCCTATCACCAGTTAATACAAC
>JAQVYC010000043.1 GCA_028708805.1 Clostridia bacterium
AGAAGAAATTCTTAAAAAAGCCTATGAATTTGAGGAAAAACATTTAGGACAATATACTATGAAGCCATTTCCTGAATTTAAATATTTTATGATTGAAGAAATTAAAAAAAACATATTAATTAATAATATGCAAGATCAGGAAAGGACCTTGGCTCCAGCTAAGAAGAAACTTAGAAGAAATGGCAAAGTAGTATATATTACAAGTTGCAATGGTGAGAAAAAACCAGTAATCCAACAAGGGGATTCTGTTAGAGGACAATTACACCAGGAAACTTTCTACGGAAAAAATAAAGTAGCTGCAAAAAACAAAAATGGCTCGTTACAGAGAAATGAAGACGGTTCTATAATTTATGAAAAAGATAAAGACGGCAGTGATAAATTCATAATGGTTGGAAGAAAGCTTATTGAAAACGTAAATTTCAAAACAGACATAATAATCGATAATCATCTAGCTGAACACTTAAAACTACAAATAAAGGATGGTAAATCCATAAATGAGTTAAAAGATTTTCAGGGCAATAAAGTAAGGCGTTTAAGATGCGAGGTAAAAGCAGGAAGAGGCACATTAGATCCAGACAAAGTCACGATAGTTAAAGAACAAACATATAAATCAAGAAAGGAATATAAAAATTACTATTATACTAATACCGGTGATAACTATGTGTTTGGTTTATACGAAAATGAAAACGGAAGAAAAATTGTATCTATAAATACATTCCAAGCAATTCAGTATTCGCTAAATAAAAACAAGGATTCAATTACTGATATTTTTAAATTTATTGAACCAATTATAATAGGAAAAAGCAAAAACGCAAAAGAAGCATCGCTAAAGCATATTTTTCAAATAGGCCAAAAAGTTCTATTTTTCCTTGAAGGACAAGAAGAGTTGAGAGAAATGACAAATGATCAACTTGGTAGTAGACTGTATTATATCAAGAGGTTTCATCAAGCGGATAGAGGTAACATAATCTTTCAACATCATCTTGAAGCAAGAAGTGATGAAGAATTAAAAAATGAATTAGGGACATTAGGTGTTAATGGTTTTTCAATTGATAAATTGAAAAATAATTATTCTCCACCAAGGATATTATTCACACCAAATAAAGACGTATTTATTATTGAAGGAAAAGACTTTGAATTTGAATTAACTGGGGAAATTAAATTCAAATTTTAATATGATAAAAAAAACTCTATACTTTGGTAGCCCTGCCTACTTAAGTTTAAGCAACAACCAATTGGTTATAAAACTACCCGAAGTTGAGAAAAATGACAAGCTACCCCCTGAGTTGAAAAAGCAAGCAAACAGAACAGTTCCAATTGAAGACATTGGCGTTTTAATACTTGACAATAAACGTATCACAATAACTCAGGGTGTAATTGAAACATTATTAGAAAATAATTCTGCATTAGTTACTTGTGACAGCACTCGAATGCCGGTAGGCCTAATGTTGCCATTATCAGGCAACAAAACACAAACCGAGCGATTTCGTGATCAGATAAATGCTTCACTTCCCTTAAAAAAACAGCTCTGGCAGCAAACAGTTCAAGCTAAAATCAGAAATCAGGCTTATGTTTTGTCAAATAAGAACAACTCAATTGTTGATAATATGCATGTGTGGGCCTCAGATGTGAAGAGTGGTGATCCAGACAATTACGAAGCACGGGCAGCAGTATACTATTGGGCAAATTTATTTAATGAAATTGAAGGGTTTTCTAGATATCGAGAAGGTATCCCACCAAATAACTTACTCAATTATGGCTATGCAATTTTAAGAGCAGTTGTTGCAAGATCATTAGTGGCAAGCGGTCTTTTACCAACACTTGGAATTTTTCACCGCAATAAATATAATGCTTATTGTCTGGCCGATGATATTATGGAACCCTATCGCCCATTTGTTGATAAATTAGTTTGCAATATTGTAAAAAAAGAAGCAGATATTGAAGAGCTTACGCAAGAAATTAAATTCAAGCTCTTAAATATTCCGGTTCTTGATGTTATTATGGACGGACAGAGAAGTCCATTAATGAATGCTGTTGGACAGACCACTGCATCACTTTATAAGTGTTTTGCGGGAAAGGTTAGAAAAATAAAATATCCTTCTTTTGAGTAACAATTTATGAATCGTTTTAGCGAATATAGAGTTATGTGGATCATGGTATTTTTTGATTTGCCTACTGATACAAAAAAGGATGTAAAGAACTATTCTATATTCCGCAAAAAACTTATTCAGGATGGTTTTACAATGTTCCAGTTCTCAATCTATTTACGACATTGTGCAAGCAGAGAAAATGCAGATGTTCATATTAAACGAGTAAAAAGCATGCTACCACCTGCCGGACAAGTTGGAATTTTGTGTGTTACCGATAAACAATTTGGTAATATGGAATTATTTATCGGGAAAAAAGAGACCGAAGTTCAAACCCCTTATCAACAATTAGAACTTTTCTAGAAACACAGAATCAATTTAAATAGAAAAAAAATCCTGCCGTTTGTCAGGATTTTTTTTGTTAATAACAACAACTTTTTTCAATCGTAAAACCAGCTGTAACACCTTGATAATCTATACAAATC
>JAQVYC010000009.1 GCA_028708805.1 Clostridia bacterium
AATTTCAATCCACGCCCCCGCGTATGGGGAGCGACTGCAAATATTTGCCAAAAAATAGTTAATTTGACTAAATTTTTGCCATATCTAAGAATTTATCCTTAAATACCATTCTTAATATAACATATTTTTATTAAAAATGTTTAATTTTTTGTGCGAATGTATCCATAGTTTTATGTTCGCTTATAGTTCGCACTTATACTATTAATGTTCCATCGGTTAAAATACTCGGATTTTTTCCATAATGTTCTATATGTTTGGAATATTTAGTCCCCAAATTATAAAACCTTAAACTGTCTTCATTTTCATTAATTAATTTTCTTAATTCTGCTTGTAGTTTAATAAATTGTGACCAATCTAATATGCACTCAAAAACTGAATTTTGAACGCGCTGACCATGTGCCACACATTTTTTTGCCACTTGCAACAATCGCCGCTTTCCTTCTTTTGTTTCGGTTGAAACATCGTAAGTGATTAAAATCAACATTTTTAACTCCGCTAATTATAAAGTTTTCTATTTGTTTGATATTTTTTATTAAAGACTAATTACTCTTGTCTAAAAGTTTTTTAATTCAGCATAGAATATTTCAAAAGTAATTTTAATTTGTTCTTAATGATTATTTCCATAAAAATGGCGGATACTCATCTAAATCTCCTCGTAGAGTTCTTGCAAGCAATAATGACTGAACATATGGAACAAGACCCCACTCTATTTTCTCTTTTAAGTAAGGGTGCATTATAATTGTTTTTTTTCGTGTTTGCCACGAATTTAAAAACTTTTTTCTAGCATTATCCTTTAAATTTACCGCTCCGCTTTCCATAACTTCAAAATCATTTGGCAAAACTTCTCCACGATTAATAATTGATAATACAAACCTATCGGCACAGACGCTTCTCAACTCCTCCATTAAATCTAATGAAAGAGAAGCTCTTCCTGGTCGATCTCTATGTAAAAACCCAACATAAGCATCTAATCCCACAGTTTCAAGTGCACTGCGACAATCCGCTGAAAGCAAAACATATGCAAAAGATAACATCGCATTTACTGCATCTGTGGGAGGACGCCTAGTTCTTTTATTAAATTTAAAGTACTGCTTATTTTTTAAAATAAGTTCATCAAAAACTTTAAAATATCCTTGTGCAGCATTGCCTTCAATAGCTCTTAGATTTAAGAGATTATCACAAATCAAGCAATCCTTAATACCATTTGAAATTTGGTTAGAAACTTCTTTTAAAGCTTTAATATTAACAACAAGTGAATGATCCCGAATTGCTCTCTCTATAACCCATTTTGAATTATGAAGTTTACCAATAATAAAATTTTTTGCCAAACTGCAACTGCGTATTTCATTATCAGAAATGCGATACTGCTCTTTTCTTAAAATAACATTTCCTTTACTTTCGCCAATAACAGTTGCTAGAAATTTACCATATTCATTTAAAAAAGATAAGGTTATGTTTCGCTTAACACATTCTGCCATTAAATGCTGACTTGCCCCTAAATATCCAAAATGAATAATACTTTCTAAGTTTAAAAGTGGAACTCTTAATATAATTTGGTTGTTTTCTTTTACTAAAACAGTTTCATTTTCCAGCAGCAAAAAAGTATTAGGCCTTGTGATAAAAAGAGTATTAAGTAATTTCTTCATTTAATAAAACCTCTTTTATATATTCTTTAACGGATTTTTGCTTGGATATTTTCGGCAAGCAAAAATCTTGCATGGAACAAGCCCTGCAATGATTTTTATAAATGGGTTTAGGAGTGTATAATTTTTTAAATAATTTATGCATTTCGAAAACAGTGTTTGCAACTTTATTTCTTAGTTCTTGACTGAATTCAATTACTTTTCGTCTTTTAGGCTCACCATAAAATAAAGCACCCTTAGGAATATCGCAACAAAGCATTTCTTCTAAGCACATTGCTTGGGCACAAAGTTGCATTTCATCAGAAAGAATGGCGTGCCCATTTCCTCGTTTAAATTCAATAGGATAAGGAATATATTTCTCGTTAAAGTTTTTAAGTTTTATTCCGTTTTTGTCTTTATGAAACTCAACAACATCACATTCGCCAGATAGCCCTAAATTTGCCGAAGAAATTTTTAATGCTCTAACAATTATAATATTGCCTCGCTTTTCGTACTGCGTTTTATCGTGAACCTTTTTATGAAAAAGCCGTCCGCTTGCCGTTAAGTAGTTTTCATTCCATAAATTTTCAATATGAATTAAAGCCCACTGTCGTGGACAAAATTCGTAATGCTGAATTCCAGAAAGCCACAAATAATCTTCTTCTTCATATTTCGGCATAAACATTCCTTAATAAACTGTTAACCTTCAAATATTTCTGGTGTTAGACCCTCTAATTCTTTTAAAGAAATTTCTCCATTTGTATCAACCTTTAAAGTATTATGAACCTTAGCAGAAGAATATTGTCCTGTTTTATTATTATGCTTCCACCATATTATTTTTTTAATTTGCATTGAACCACTTGGTCGAGCAGAAGATTCATCGCATTCAAATAAAGTTTTTAAAGATTTTTTTACTTGATTTGCATCTTCTTCGGTAAATCCTGTTTTTTCAGCAAGTTGCGGACTTATACTACCAAATGTAACATAAACTGCTTTACTTACACGATGTTTCATTCCCATAGTATCCGAAGATTT
Source organism: Clostridia bacterium (assembly GCA_028708805.1). Lineage (GTDB taxonomy): Bacteria > Bacillota > Clostridia > Christensenellales > UBA1242 > UBA5489. The sequence goes on from JAQVYC010000009.1 coordinate 2,658, forward strand.
TTTGCCCTTGTCTGTTGTTTCACTATTTACTGATTTAGTAATTTGAATAGACTCTATTATAATTGGCTCAACACTAAAAGCTGACTGAATTGTAACTGGACCACGAATTCCGAGTGAAACCTCATCTATATTTGATTGTTTTTTAAAAGCAAAAACTTGACCAAAAGCTCTAACATCGAACCATTTTTCACAAACACTTTTTGAAACTGATTCTTTACTTTTCTTTTCTTCGGGATTTAATTCTTTTAAGTAATCGTTAAATCTTTCTGAAAGCGACCTTTTGCCATCATTGCAAAATTCATCACTTTGAACAAATATTTCGTTTCCGTTTTCCTGTAAGCGATTTCTTATTTTTCGTTTTAAGCAAACATCTGAAACTTCTCCGAACCCATCACTTGTTATTCGTGGACGATTTCCACCAAGTGGATCTCCATTAGGATTTGCGTTTTTTACGGAAAAAACAACCGCAAAATCAATTTTATTATTTAATATCATTATTTTTCTCCTCCAATTTATTTTCTTTATTTTTAATAAAAGCACGATTTTGTGCTGAAAAACCTAGTAGGTATAAAGGTGATAGCGGTTTGTTACTTTCATAATCACCATCTTGAAACAACTCCATAATTTCATCAATTATATTTCGAAAATAAGTTGCTCCTTTTAAATAAGTTATGTATGGCAGAAGTTGACTCCATAAATTACCCCAAGTTTGATGAGGTTTTACTTGAAAACTGCTCATAAGCTTAATTGCATTTGTAACTCTTTTCTGCCCTTCACTCAAATTTTGCTTATAAAGAGCATAAGATTCTAATCTATCGGCTACGGAAAGCAGCCTTCCAAATAGATAATCTCTATCGGTTTTTGTTTTTTCTAATTCCATTTGAATTTCCTCCTTTTTTGATTGTTTGATATATTTTTTCGTGATTGCACACGCTATATCCAAAGAATTACGCCAGTCTAATTCTTTAAACCTACCATTCTCATCCACAAAAGACATAGGGCGAGATGCTCTATTGGTTGCCATATCCATATAATTTTTTGGCAATGAAAAATTACCAAACATACATTCTAATAATTGCTTTTGCACTTTCTTTTTTAATGTTATATAACTTTTATCATGTAAAGCACGAGGTTTACCATGAACCGCTTTTGTGATATCATTGAACGAAGGACATCCTATGTATTTAAAAGGTTTTTCTTCTTCTTTTCTTTTTTCATTAATACCTTTTTTAAAGCCCGTTAAATGCCATTTAGATTCTTCATGCCATTTTGCAATGTTTTCCAAATATTCGTTTTCAGGAAGTTCTTGATAAAAAGTTACGCCTATTCTTCCAGGTGTTGATGCATCAAAAATTACAATTACGACTTTTCTAAAATGTTCACTTAACCATTTTTTATTGCCATAACCTCGCAATAAATTTACAACCTTTTTAGAATAATCAATATCAACTAAATTTTGAACTTCTTCTATTCCTATATCGGCAATATCGCTCTCAACCTTACTCCACAAGCCAAAAGAGTTATCAAACGGACTAATTTTTTGATCTGTATCTGAATCGACCGACCATATAACGACAACTTGGCTACCTATATTATATCCACAATTGTTTATAAGCCATCTAAGTGTAATATGAATTTTTTGAGATGCAAGAGCATCAATTTGAACTGCTTCATCTTGCGTGTTGAATCTACCTCTAAATGTAAGTCCACTTGTGTCATTACAGGAAATTAATTTTGCATTCGCAGTTCTCGAATTTATATTTTTAGGGTGTGTTTTGGCTAATTGATTAAGCTGTTGACCTAAATAATCAAAATTTGATGTTTCTTCGAAATTTCCATTATGATTTATCCACATATCTTTCAATTTTGAATCTTGCCAAACATTTGGTGTTAAATCATCTTTTATTTGTACCGAAAATCTAATACCTAATTTTTCCACAACGAAATCTTTATCTTTTCCAGATTTATCTATGTTTTTTATGAAAGTATTATCTATGCTATTATATTCAGTGTCCTTTAAAAGATTATTGTTTTTTATATCTTCTGCTAAACTATTTTTTGTTAAATATTCATAAATTGAATTTAGTTTTATGTTATCGACCTTCCAATTTTCTAGTTGTTGTATGTAATTATTAAATTTTACTGAATTTAAGTTTTTATCTAGATATCCCAGCTGATCGCAAAGAGGATGTGCCGAGATTTTTTTACCACTTCTGCTAGTAGAAGATTCTGTGCAAGGGATAATAATTGTAAGGTCTTTTTGATCTCGGTCTAAATTTAATAAATTTCCTTTATCATCAAGCGTAACCTGAATATTTGTTTTAAAAGTTGTATGGTATAAAGGTAAAAAAGCTTTCTTTTCATCGGATATACCATTTGCATCAACAGGCACAATGCCAGCAATAGATGAACATTTGTCATATGTCTCTAAAAGATTAGAAAATAATCCCATTACTTTTCACCTCCAAATTCTTCATCAATAGGTTTAAGATTGACACCTAATATGAAGTTTTTAATATTTAGATTTTCACGAACAGTTTTTACCTTTAAAGAGCTATCATTTGGCGGAACGAATTTTATTATTCCATTATTCATAGTGCAATTCCAAAATCTCACACTTAAATCTTTACTCTGAGTTTCATCTGGGTAATTTATGCCGTGTAACATAAATCCAAAATTGATTTCACCATAATCATTATAAAACCCTTCACCTTCACCAAATTTGCAAGGCATAACATATGCTTGACATTCTCTTGTTCCTAAAAAAACATCTCTTTTCCCGCCTTTGTTTATCATTCTTTTCGCCATTTCAAAGTGTTTGTTTTCATTACGGTCTTGTAGTAAATCAGGACGATTTTCATTCCACTCAAAATGTGCTAAAACTTGATAACTAACATCTTTTAAATAAGTGTAATAAGCAAGGTCGTTAAAGGGAGATTGTTTTCCAGCTGTCAACTTGCTTGGATATATACCTCCAAAATTGATTGGGCGAATACCCTTTCCCTCTGTTTGAATTTTTTTCATTACTCTTACCGCATCAATAATCCAAACAAGTGTTGGCTTCCAATAAACACTTTCTAACATACCTTTTAATGCTTGATATGTTGGAACTTGATATGTAAATTTCTCTCCACCTACTCTTGTTACGGGGTCCGAGAATAAAGCATATTTTCCAAACACTTCAAACTCTACCGAATTTCTCTTTTTTTCAATAGTATTTTCCATATTTCCTCCTTAATTTTTTCAAATAACTATTTAATTAAATCTTCACTGTTTGCTTCTTCTGTGTAACCATACATATCAGAATAATAATAAGAAGCAAGTAATTTAACTCCAAACTCTTCATCTATTTCCGTTATTGCTCCTTGCTCTAAGAGTTTTTCATATTCATATGAATACAAAGAAACACTATATTTTTGCAATTCTTGTAAGATTGCAATTTTATTTTTTAAGTCTGAGCTTTTATAATCTGCAAGTAATTTTTCAGTATTGCCATAATAAACAACTACCGCAGTTGTATTATTATCTATAACTTTAAATTTCTCGCTCGCCAAAGTAAATGCCTGACTGATAAAATGCGAATAGGTTTTATTAGTTCTGTTTTTATAATTATTAATACTTGAAAGATTATCTGAGAGCATTGAATAAATTGAATTTTGTATGTTTCCAGAAATCATTATTGGATAATCCATTTGAGTTTGTTTTTCAAAAAAGTAATATTTATAATATTGGTTTAATATTTCTTGACTTAAATAATCCGCTTCTTTGTTTTCATTAAGTATTCTCGCCGTAATTGTTTTTCCTGATTGAATATCAATTAATTTATCTAAATTTTCATTTTTTAAAGGAACCACATAAACATTTTTTTCGGTTGTTCCATCTCCGTTTCTATTACACCTTCCCGCTGACTGCACAATAGAATCTAAACCTGCCATTGCTCTAATTACACAATCAAAAGAAATATCCACCCCAGCTTCAATAAGCTGCGTGCTTACACAAATTATTTTCTTGTTTTTATCTAATGAGCTTTTTATATCTTCAAGCGTTTTTATTCTATGTGTCGCACACATTGAAGTGCTTAAATGTGATAATTCTAAAATTCCGCTTTTGTTTTTTTCTTTTAATAATTCACATACTTGCCTTGCCTCACTCTTTTTATTTACAATAACTAAACAGTTATTATTACTTAAAACCTTTTCCCAAACAAATTGAGAAAATTCATCTATACTCATTTGTTTCTCTGCAATAATTTTTGTTCTCTTTAAATCTGTAAATTCTTTTTCAAAGTTTTCAATTAAGTTAGGCTCAGGAGATAATAATAAATTTTTCTTTTTTGTTTGACTAAGAAGAGGTTGGGTGGCCGAGCATAATAAGATTGTTGCATTCATTATTTTAGATAAAAAACTAACAACTTCATTAAACAAATGAATAGTTTTGATAGGCAAAGATTGAATTTCATCAAAAATAATTACACTGTTACTCATACTATGAAATTTTCTAAGATTACTTGCTTTCGAAGACATAACAGTTTCTAAAAATTGCACCATTGTTGTTATAATGATGGGGTTATCCCAACGAGAATCAGCCAACTTTTTAAGATTCTTCCCTTCATCATCATTAGGAATAACAATGTTTGAATGATGTTCAAGAATTATATCGCTGTTTGGTTCTAGTTCAAGAATGTTTCGAATATTCTTTGCTGTTTGTTCAATAATTGAAAGATAAGGAATTACATAAATAATTCTTTTCTTATGATGATGTAAGGCAAATCTTAACGAAGATAAAGTTTTCCCTCCGCCTGTTGGAACTGATAATAAATATATCCCTGTATTTCTTTTTGCTGCATTTTTACATTTTTCAGATATCAATGAACGAATTTTTGAAATTTTGTTATTAATATTAAATTTTCCAATATTTTTTTCAAAAGTTTCAATTAGATTGCTCCAATTAAATATTTTTTGACTTGATTTTATATCTTCTTGAATATCAAAAAAATATGCATCTAATCTATCTGCATCAATCAAACAAGAATAGATATATTTAATTAAAAGCCCAAGTGCAAATTTTTTAGATGCATATGATTTATATGTTTTACCTATATGGTTAATTATCTCAGACATCTCTTTTTGTGCATTTATAAAAAGCCTATCAAGTTCTGTTTTATCTAAAATCAACTTTGAATTATTTTTTATATTTAAATAGTCATATTCCGAATTTATCGCCAAGTTTAATTTATCAAAAAAAATTTTATCACTATCAGGACTAATAAGGTCGCTTAAACTTCCATGATGTCCTGAAATTACAATTTCAAGTATTTCTTTAATAAGACTTGCTAACTGATTTTTCGAATCAAAAATATCATTAACTAAAAAAGCACCCTGAATAGAATGTTTAACCGTACCTCTTTTTTTATCGCCATTATTTAAGTAAGTTTGAAATTCATAGGATGCTTTTCCAATATCATGCAAAGAGCCTGCAAGACTTATTAAATTTGGAGCAATTGAAGCAAAACCACTAGCCATTTTGGAAACATTTTGCAAATGTACATTTAGTTGCTGAAAATTGCCCTTTTCATCTTTTCGAGCTTTAAAGTAAGTATTCCTTTTATCTTTTGCAAACCTCATTTTAATTCCTTTTTTCCATTTTAAAATTATAATTAATTATAATTTTTAACTGTTAAATAAAAAAATTTTATCTTAAATTTTAACTGCAATAATTAGTTTTGAGCTTTATAGTTTTGTTCAAATTGTTTTATAGTTTTAATTTTTTGTTTTTTTTTATACAAAATCCCTTAAATCAAAGATAACACAAAATAATACATTAAACAACCATTTTTTGAGTTCTTTTTCAATAAAAAAGTTCCGTTTAAGAACATAATTATACTAAAATATATTCAAATAATGCGAATTGGAAATGGTTTATTCAAAAGATAATGTATCAATAAGCGAATTTTATAAATGTAATAACAATAAGAAAATTTTGTAAAGACTCAAATATGTTGAGCGAACACATCCTTTAAATTGTCGTAAGTTTTTGATTTTTTCCGAATGCGTTTAAAGTTTAAGTTTTTATAGGAGGTCTATTTCTGGCTACTTTATAATTTCTAAACCAAAATTTTAATTGTTAATCTACTGGAAAACTTAATAATATTGTGTTTATTTATATATTAACTGATTATAATGATTTTTCATAAAATGATTTAGAACATATTAAAAGGAGAATTTTATGTTATATGATTATAATTTCAACCACTCTTTTGGTCGGTGTTGTAATAAATGTATTCCCGTGCATGTAAAATGTCGTACACCTAAATGCCCAACTGGACCAACAGGTGCAACTGGCACAACTGGTGCAACTGGTGCAACTGGCGCAACTGGCGCAACTGGTGTAACAGGACCAACAGGCGCAACTGGACCAACAGGCGCAACTGGTGCAACAGGTATAGGATTAATAGGACCAACAGGTCCAACAGGTCCAACTGGACCAACAGGTCCAACAGGTCCAACAGGACCGACTGGTGCAACAGGTGCAACTGGACCAACAGGCGCAACAGGCGCAACAGGTATAGGATTAATAGGACCAACGGGACCAACAGGAGAAAACCTTTGCCCTTTTATGGGGGAACTAGTTGTTAATGGAGATATGGAAGATTTTACCGATAGTATTCCGACTGGCTGGACTTCAACAACTCCAACTGCAATTTCTGAGATTACTGCACAAGGCAGAGTTCACTCTGGAGAATCTGCGGTTAATATTGAGAATAGTGGCATTTTAACGCAATTAATTTCCGATATTAACCCTGAATGTTTTTACGAATTTTCATTTTTCGCACGAGGCGAAGGCGCACAAGTTGAATTTACCGCAACCGTCAACTTCGTAACTCCGGGAGGAGATGTTCTTGGTGCAACAATTACTGTACTTGATCAAAATTTGCCTGCTGACAATCGAAACTTTGCTTTTTACAGAACTTATACGAGTATGGCGCCACTTGATACCACTGCCGTAAGAATTGATTTTACTGTTGAAGCGGAAGTTGGTCAATCTATGGATTTAGATGATGTTTCTTTTGGATAAATTAAAAATTAATATTGATATATCCTATCGAATTCAAATGTTTATATAGACAATCTTATAAAAATAAAAGCCCCACATTTGTGGGACTTTTATCTTATCTTTTGTAATTACTGATATTCAAAAATTAAATCATTATATGGTTTTTATTTTTAATATCTTGGACGCCTTTGTTGCTTTCTTGCTTTTCTGCATTCAGGGCATCTTGTAGGTTCATTTGTAAAGCCTTTTTCTTGGTAGAATTCTTGTTCACCAGTTGTCCAAACAAATTCATTTCCACAATCTTTACAGATTAAAGTTTTGTCTTGCATGTTTTCCCTCCTTTTTAGATTTTGGATAACGCAAAAGACAAAATTGTTTTAATGAGTTTCCAATATTAAGAATGTTATTTAATTATGGATACGATTGTTGAGACATTCTTTGGTAGGACTGAGTGGACTCGAACCACCGACCCCCACCTTATCAGGGTGGTGCTCTAACCAGCTGAGCTACAGTCCTTTATTGTGTTTTGGCGACTTTACACCTGTCTTATTCGTTTTTAAACTGCAACATCACTGTTAGTGTGATACAAATTACTTATTGTTTTAACGACTTCTCTCCTGTCTAAATGGTGGAGGTAAGCGGATTCGAACCGCTGACCCCCTGCTTGCAAGGCAGGTGCTCTAGCCAACTGAGCCATACCCCCATAGTTCTTTTGAGAATATAACAAAAAAAATCAAATTTGTCAAGTTTATTTTACATTTTATTTTTTATTTTATTTTGAAAAATTATTCTATTTAATCAATTTTTATGTTAAATATCATATGCTATTATATGATTACTTTAAGTGTTTGTTTAATTGTAAAAAATGAAGAAAAAAATTTGGCAAATTGCCTAGAATGCGTAAAGCAATTCGCTGATGAAATTGTAATTGTAGATACAGGCTCACAAGATAAAACCGTTCCAATTGCGCATAAATATACAAATGAAGTTTATTTTTTTGAGTGGCTGGATGATTTTGCGAAAGCAAGAAATTTTTCATTTTCAAAAGCAACTTGTGAATACATTATGTGGCTTGATGCGGATGATATAATTCTACAACCTGAAATTTTAAAAATTTTAAAATTGAAAAAAGATTTACCTGCCTTTTATGATATGGTGATTATGAAATATGTCAGTGCTTTTGACGCAAACGGCGAAGCACTTTTTTATTTTTTCCGAGAGCGAATAGTTAAAAATAATGTAGGTTTTAAATGGCAAGGATTTGTACATGAGGTTATTCCTATATCAAGAAATGTTTTGCATTCAGATATTTGCATTCATCATAATAAAAAGGAAACAACGCAGGAACATGCTAACAGAAACTTAATTATTTATGAAAAAGCCTTGAAAAAAAATATTTCTTTTACAAATAGAGATAACTACTATTATGGGCGAGAACTTTTTTATCATAAAAAATATAAAAAAGCCATAAAATTTTTAAAATTATTTTTAAAACAAGAGAAATTTAATAAAAACGATATTTACGAAGCTCACTTAATTGTTGCGGATTGTTATGTTTTTTTGAACGATTATGAAAAAGCGTTGTCTTATTTAATTGAAAATTTTAAATCTAATATTCCAAATTCAAAGCTGTTATGTAAAATTGGTGATGTGTTTCTTCTTAAAAATGATTATAAAAAAGCTATTTTTTGGTATGAAAATGCACTGTTAAACTCTGGGAAAAATGAATTTACTTTTATTGAAAAACAATATGAAGATTTTTATCCTTATTTACAACTTTGTGTTTGTTATTATAAATTGAATGATTTGGAAAAAGCTTTTCTCTATAATAAAAAAGCAGAAGAAGTTGATTCTACAAACGAAAGTGTGCAATGGAATAATAAATTTTTTAATAAAATAAATTTATCATAAGTATTATAAAATTAAATTAATATCAAGCTTAAATTTCTTATTATGTTATTAATAGAAATTTTTTAAGTTTATACTAATCTATTTAAGGTTAAAAATGCATTAACTGTTCCAGAAGGAAGGCTTAGTACCCCCACCGAAGTGTTAATTAATGTGATTACACCGCCAGCGGTTAAATTTAAAATGATATCCACACTTGCTTGCTCGGCTTCTGTATAAATAATGGTTGTTTCTGGGATGATAACGCCGTTTAGAAATAGCGCAATCGTAGTTCCCAAATTACCCGTAACACCATATGAAATTCTATAAGTGCCTGTAACTTGTATTGTGAATTGTGTGTTCGCAGTATTTAAAATATTTAAAATGGCAAGTTGAACAGGAAGTACTATTGCTCCACCACCCGCTACATTTTGAGTTATGTTTGAGATGAAACTTCCATAAGCATTTGTTGGAAGAATACCTGTTGCTCCCGTTGCACCAGTTGCTCCTGTTGGTCCCGTTGGCCCTGTTGGTCCTGTCGGCCCTGTTGGTCCTGTCGGCCCTGTTAGTCCTGTTGGTCCTGTCGCTCCTGTTGCTCCCGTTGCTCCTGCTGGTCCTGTTGCACCCGTTGCTCCTGTTAAGCCTATTGGACCTGTCGGTCCTGTTGCCCCAGTTGGCCCTACTGGACCTATTGGACCAGTAGCTCCTGTTGTACCCGTATTCCCTGTTGGTCCTGTTGAACCCGTTGGTCCAGTAGGACCTTGAAATCCTTGGAATCCTCTCGGTCCCTGCGGACCTTGTGGACCTGAACAAATGGGCGGTCTACAACAAGAATTCCCGAAAAAGTTAGCACACATAAAATTATCTCCTTCGGCTTTATTATATTCTTATTTATGATAACAATAATTTTTTTGACACTAAATTTTTCTAATTAAAATAAAACAAAAAAACATTCATTCATCATCTTAAAATTTAAGCTAGGACAAAAATCTAACAAAGTCAACTTTATAATTTTAACTTTATATAAAATAAAATCAGAGATTAACTCTGATTTTATTATTTAAAACTATTAAATTAAAGTTTAATATTTATTGTTTTCTATCTCAAAATATGCTTGCGGGTGGTCACAGACAGGACAAATTTCAGGAGCAGAATTTCCAACATGAAGATGCCCACAATTGCGACATTTCCATGTAACAATCTTATCTGCTTTAAATAATTTACTCTCTTTTACAGCCTTAGCAAAGGCTAAAAATCTCTTTTCGTGTTCATTTTCAATTTTCGCTATACCTTCAAAAAGCTCTGCATATTTATCAAACCCTTCCTCTTTCGCTTCTTTTGCCATTCTAGCATACATTTCGGTATATTCGCTTTTTTCGCCAGCAGCAGCATCTAAAAGATTTGAATAAGTTTCTTTGATTTCACCACCATTTAAAATTTTAAACCAAATTTTAGCATGCTCTTTTTCATTGTTAGCGGTTTCTTCAAAGATGGCAGCAATTTGCTCATAACCATCCTTTTTTGCTTTGGAAGCATAAAAAGAATATTTATTCCTTGCCTGACTTTCCCCTGCAAATGCTTCCCATAAGTTTTTTTCTGTTTTAGTACCTTTTATTTCCATAATTTTTCTCCTTTTATTTTTTATAACAAAAATATAATCATCCAAAATTCAAAAGAAATATTCAATGGCAATTATTAAAAGCATACGATTATATTTTTTTGATTATTTATTAATTAGACATATAAACAAATGTTTCTATATATTTATATAATTCAGTTTGATTTGCATAGGTTGTTAAAGCATAATAAAATGATGAATTTGCAGCTTGCTGAAAGTATAAATTTAACTGAAAAAATGTGCCTGAGTTTTTAACTTCAAATATAATTTTATTATACTTTTGCTCTTTTGCCACATTATTTATTTTTAAGGTTTGTTCTTCGGTGAAACCAAATGTTACTTTATAATCACTAAATACTTGAATGTTTTTAGTTTGCGTAACATCTGCATTATTGCCAGTTTGTCCAGAAAGAATCGCAGATAAATAACTTCTACTAAAACTTTGGTTAAAAAGCTTCATTGTTTCATCATAAATTTCTTTATTGACTGCTTCTGTATAAAAAACTTCTTTATTGCCTTTATTCCTAATTGTAATGCTCTCAGGTGATGCAAAAACAGGCTTATAATTAACCGAAACTGAAACCATTACTACTACCATAATTGAAATTAATAGTAGCAGTCCAAAACTTAGTCCTAGTCCTATCTTCTTTTTCATTAATCCTTATCTCCTTTTTGATTGAGATTATCATTTGATTTTTTTTGTTTGGTTTGTTTTTTTGAAGTTTGTTTTTTTTCTTTAGATTTCTTTATTTTATTGTCTTTCTTATCTGAAATTTTGCTTGAAGTCTTACTTAATCCCTTGCTCTTTAAAGTAGTTGATTTACTTGATTTTTTTTGTTTGGTTTGTTTTTGCTCAGCGTCTACTTCATTTTCATTTTCAACATTTAGCTCTTTGTTTTTATTGCTCTCGTTTTCTTTATTTTTCTTTGTTTTAGCAACAAAATCATTTCTTAACTTGATTATATTTTTATGCTCCTGTTCGCTTATGATGCCGTGCTTTAAAAACACTTCACTTGTTTTTACTTTCATTTCAAGTTCACGAAATTTGTTTAATTCTTCTTTTTCTTTTCTGCTTTTCTCCGCTTTGTTCTGCCTTAATTTTTCTTCTTTGTCCATATGCTTTATAACTTCTTCAACACTTTCACCACTAACAAGCATATCTACTTGTTCTTTGTAAATTGTGTCTTTTGCTAAGAGCAGTTTAGTCATATTATGCAACAAATCAATATTGTCTTCCAAAATTTTCTTTGCTCTATTATAATTGTAATTCAAAATTTCATTTACTTCATTATCAATTTCGCCTGCGGTCTTTTCTGAGTGCTGAACACGAGAATGATAATCTCTACCTACAAATACTTCGGTATCGGAGTCAAAACCCATAAAGCCAAATTTTCGGCTCATTCCCCACTCCATAACCATTTTCCTTGCAAGTTTTGTTGCTTGCTGAATATCACTTGCTGCACCTACTGTTATATCTTTCAAAACAAGCTCTTCGGCAATTCTGCCACCCATAAAACTAGCAATTAAGTCATTCAATTTATTATATGTCATATGGTTGTCATCATTTTCAGGCAATCGTAGAGTGTAACCCGCAGCCATTCCTCGTGCAATAATTGAAATTTCTTGCGCATCTTCAATATCTTTTAATTTGTTAAAGAGAATTGCATGACCTGATTCATGATATGCTGTATTTTCTCTGTCTTTATCAGTAACATGTTTACTTCTCTTTTGAGGTCCCATTATAACTTTATTAATGCCTTCGGTGATGTCTTGCATTAAAATTCTAGGTCTTCCTGCTCTAGCCGCTAAAATTGCTGCTTCATTCAACATATTTTCTATATCGGCACCTGTAAACCCACTTGTTAAACGGGCTAAGGTTGTGAAATTAACTTCATCATCAAGCGGTTTGTTTTTTGAATGAATTTTAAGAATGCCTTCACGACCTTTTACATCTGGGCGATGTACATACACCTGTCGGTCAAATCTTCCCGGTCTTAATAAGGCAGGGTCCAATATGTCCACTCGGTTAGTTGCAGCTAAAACAATTATTCCTTGATTAGATTCAAATCCATCAAGCTCTACAAGTAACTGATTTAAAGTTTGCTCACGCTCATCATTACTTCCACCTAGACCTGCCCCTCTTTGTCTGCCGACAGCATCAATTTCATCAATGAAAATAATGCAAGGACTTGTCTTTTTAGCTTGGTCAAACAAATCACGCACTCTTGAAGCACCAACACCCACAAACATTTCCACGAAGTCTGAACCGCTGATTGATAAAAACGGTACTTCGCTTTCGCCTGCAACTGCTCTTGCTAGCAAAGTTTTTCCTGTTCCCGGAGGTCCTACCAAAAGAACTCCTTTTGGTATTCTAGCACCTAGCTCTGTGAATTTAGATGGCAATTTTAAAAAGTCTACAATTTCTTCAAGCTCGGCTTTTTCTTCATCTGCTCCCGCAATGTCTGAAAATTTAACCTTTATATTTGTAACGGGTTTTGCTCGGCTTCTACTAAAACTTAAAGCTCCACTCGCTTTGCCACTAAACATTTTAAACATAAAATATACAAGAGCAAGACCTAAACCAATCATAAGGACAGGATAAATGTAATCAAAAAGCGAACCTGCTGGCGGTTCAGAACTAACATATGATGCTTCATATGTTGCAAAAAGCTTATCGAATTCTTTTGAATTGTAAGTCATAAACATATCAGCCTTAGCAGGAAATTCATCAATGTCAATCTCTGAACCCGCTTCGCTTGTTAATTTAAAAACTAATTTACTATTTCCAACATTATACCATGCTTCAATTTTATTTTCTTCAAAATAGTTCACCACCTCTTGATACTGAGCTCTTTCTCCATGTGATGAAGTGTTGGAAAAAGAAATTATAACGAAAAATAAAATAATCGCAATTAACACCCAATAAACTATTCTTGAATTTGTCTTATTACTATTCACTTTAATATTTTTAACCTTTTAATTTTAATATAACTAATATTGTTTATAATATTGCTTTTAATAGTTTATACAAATTAGTTTAAAAAATCAACCTATTTTTAACAATTAAGATATAATTTTAAAAAATTGAGATATAATTTTAAAAAATGCAATGAAAATTTATTACTGCATTTTTTGATGAAATTAGATTTTATCTCGCAAGAAATTATAAAACAAAATCATAATGCAATATAAAGACATATTTTAATCAGTCTTGGGCTCTTCTTCTACATCATTTGTAAAATTAGAGGCAATTTGATTTTCAACAAATTCATATACAAAACTGGTCAGATAAGTGCCTTGCAACTTATCATTCACGAAGGTTTTAACTGATGGGATTAATGTTAAAACTGAAACAATTACAAAAAAGAACATAGTATAAACGACACCTTTTATTATACCTAAAATAAAACCAAACGCCACATTTACCTTGCCTAAAACTTTACCTTTAAACAATTGCCCGACTGTATGATTTAGAACAAAAACAAACACTCGAATTATAATATATGTTAAAATTATGCCAACTATAATAGTTATAATATAAGCTATACTGTTGCCTAATGTGACGGCAAGCCAGTCGGTTAACCCGAACAAACTATTCAATAAAAAAGCCATTTGGTCTTTGAATAAAAAGGCAACCACTAGCGTTCCTAAAAAGCCTAACAAAGATAACAAAGTTGAAAAAAAACCTTTATACATTCCCAGAATTGCAAAAATTGCTATAATGGCAATAAATATCAAATCTATAATTATTCCGCTCATAATTTCCTTTAAAGTTTTTCGTAATATAATTGTTATAAATATACATCTAGAAACATTATTAAATTTATTTAATAACTAATCAAGTATAAAATAAAAAAGGAAGCAAAGCAACAATTCTTTGAAAAAATATTTATTTGTTATAAAATATTTTTCTTTTAATGATAGCGGTTACTATTCCTTATTTTAAAATACTATTTTTTTATTAAATAATACCAAAATGCAAAAGCATTATATATAATCTTTATTGTTTGTCTTTATTTTTTGTTTTATCTTTTGCTTCATTTTTAACTTCGATTGGTTTTTCTATTTTAACTGATTTCTTTACCTTCTGTTTTTCAGTTTCTGCTGATTTTTCAGTTTTAGCCTTAATTTTTGTCTCGGTTTCTACTGATTTTTCAGTTTTAGCGTTGCTTTTGGTTTCAGTTTTAGTCGATTTTTCTGCTTTGGGTTTTTGGGCTTTAATTTCAGCTTCACTTTTTGTTTGTGTTTTAATTTCAGGTTTGGTTTTCTTTTCAGTTTTAGTATTGTTCTCTGTTTTGGTATTTTTTTCATTCTTGGTATTGTCTGAATTTTCTTTTTTAGGTTCAGCTGGGTTTTCAGTTTCAGCAGGGTTTTCAGTTTCAGCAGGGTTTTCAGTTTCAGCAGGAGGATTTATTATAGTTGGCAATGAAAATGAAACTCTTTCTTTTTCAAAATCTATACTCTTAACAATTACTTCTATCTCTTGTTCAGGCTTCACAAGTTCATAAATTCGCTTGCCTGTTTCACCAGTATCATTTATGTGTAGAAGTCCTTCAATTTTTTTGTCAATAACAACCAAAGCACCAAACGGTAAAAATTTGCTTACTTTGCCTAAATAGCTTTTTCCTATTTCCAAAGATTTTAATCTTGAAAGTTTCGGATTTTCTAACATCTGTTTTAATCCTAGTAAAATCTTTTTATTCTCTATATCTATTTTGATAATTTTAAAATTTCTTTCTTCGCCCTCGGCTAAAACTTCTTCAACACTTTCAATCATATCATAAGACAAATCTGAAATGTGAATAAAACAGTCAAAACCATCAACATTAACAAAAGCACCATATGGCATAATTTTAGTAACTTTACCCTTTACAACTTTGTTTATAAAAACATTTGGCCAAAAATTATTTTCAATTGCTTCTTCTTTTTTTATTTGAAATTGAACAATTGACGCTTTTATTGTTTTATTTAACTTGTCTATATCTATTGCAATCACTTCAATATTTTTATTTAAATATCTGCCCAATTGCGTTGTTGGTTTTACAGTAATTTCATTATTCGGTACAATTATTTTATATTCGCCCAAATTACCTAATAAATTATTGTTTTGAATTCTTCTCACAAAAAAGGTAAATGAATTGCCTGATTGAATTAAAGAAGCCTGAGCATTCTCAGATGAAATTAATTCGGCTTTTGCCTTAGATGCCAAGATAAGCCCGTCTTCACTTTTACTTCCTAAGAGCATAACCGGAAAAATATCGCCTATTTTAGCATTAGAAAAATTCGGAAATTCTTCCTCTGAAATAAGACCGTCTAGCTTTCCGCCAATGTCAACTATTGCACCATCGTGCCTTAAAGTGATAACTTTTGCTTGGATAATCTGCTTAGTATTATAATTTACTAATGTTTTCTCAATGTTTTCTAAATTAAATATTATATCTTCCATATTTTTATTATGCCTAAAAATTGATTAAATGTCAAATATTTTTGTGCAAAATTAATAATTAAATATAATTTTAATATTTATAGCCCATTTTTTATGTTTTTTTGTTTGTTTTTTCGTTGAATGAATAAATAAATGAATAAAATTGTCGCTAAAAATGTTATTAAAATTGCAAATAAAACATCGCTTAAAAAATGAGCTCCCGCCATAACTCTTGCTAACCCTACAATTACAACATAAATAAAAGGTGCTATCCAGAAAAATAATTTATATTTTTTTAACTTTTCAAATAATAACGGCAAGCAAATTAAAGTAAATGTAATGCCGGCGGCGGTTGTATGCCCTGATGGGAAAGATTTAAACGCATCAGCGGGTAATCCTAAAAAAGTCAAACTTTCTTTAAGCCCTGTTCCATTAAGCATATACCAAGGAGTATAATAAGAAAAGTCTTCAACAAAGTTCATTGCAATAAATCTCATTCTTCCAAAAACAATTCCTTTGCTAAACTGAGTTATTAAATTAGAAACAGCTGCTACGCATATAATAATTAATGCGAATTTTAATAGAGTTGAAATATTTTGTTTTTTAATAAATTTTAATGAATATATTGTTAACAGGGTAAGCAAAGAAGCAAAAAATATTGAGAAAATTAAAAAGTAGCTAGTTATTTCAATTGTTTGATAAGCATTAAGATAACTAATTACTTTGTTTATGCAAATTATATATGTTAAAAATATTGCTATGCTTAGCAGAATTTGACATAAAACCTTCCAATTGTTTTTAACATTGTAATAACACCACCAAAAAATAACCGAAAATGAAAAAACGAGAAATAAATATAATACGGATTCGCCTAAGACTTCAAAAATTATAGCAAATAAATTTGATGTTGCTGTTTCGCCAGGCTCTACACTTGCCAAGGCTTGACTTATTTGTAAATCATAAAAAGTTGCAATTAAAATTAATATAAAAAAGATTGTAATTCCTGACCAAATAAAAATATTTTTTCGTTTATTTTTTATTTCTTTATTATTATCTAAATCTTTGCTTTCCATTTTAAACCTTCCATTAAATTTTTATTCAAATAGTTCGTTTTTATTACAAATAACTTTATCTAGCTTTTCAAGATATTCATTTATTAATTTTGGATTTTCTTGTTTTTCCTGTCTCTTTTCAATGTGATAAATTTTGCTTGAAACGGTATTTACTCCACAAGCTATAATTGAGCAAGTTTCTTCCATTTTATCTATATTGAAAATGCAAGTTGCTCTTTCTTTGCAATAAAAGATATCTTCATATACTCTTCCAAAATGAGTTACTTTGTTTATGCAATAAGCTTTATAATTTTCTGACCTTAATTTTTCATAAACATAATCAAACATCTTTCCCATTTCTAAATAGCTTTTTTCATCTGAATTATTATCTACATAAGAATAAATTGTAATGTTCTCTGGCGAAAGTTCTAATAAAATATCAATGTTGTTTTTAAATGATTTTAAACTTTCAAATGGAAGCCCCGCAAAAATATTTATATTTATTTTAAAATCATAATGTATTATATTTTTATAAAAATTGATGATATCATTTTGAATACTTTCTTTTTTCTGCTTTTGCTGAGATTGTGGGCTTATTGAAAGTCTTGTTATTCCATGATTTCTTAATAGTTGCAACTTTTCTTTTGTTAATGATTTTAATTCTTCACATTCGATAGTGAACTCTGAAACCGGATAAGCCAATTCATTTAATATGATATCCAATTCATTAGTATTTAGTAAACTTAATGAATTTATTTTCAAATAAATTGTTCTTACAATGTAAGGTTTATTTGTAATTAGTTTTTTCATTGCATTAATTTCTTTTAATAATGCATTAAAATATTTAAGAAAATTTACAGAAAAATCTATTGGGTTATAATTTTCAGGACAAAAGTTTATATACAAATTTATTAAACTTTCATTGCGAATTATACTTTCTTGATTTCTTAAAATCATAGAAACCAACCTTGCTTTCTTTTCGCTCATATCATAAAATTCAATTAATCTTTCTTCAATAAAATCTTCATCAATACCACTTTCAATTAACTGCCTTGCTACTTTTACAGGATTATTTTGAGTTAGACACCCCCACGGTAATTTTATATTTAATAATTGAGACATTAATTTGTAGGTTGATATTTTTATTATATCGCATATAAACTTGTTTCTTTTACTATCCTTTAATAACGGATTTTGATAAACATAAGTTTCTTCTCCACTTTTAATATTAATGCCATTTATTGAAATTTTAATTTCAAACTTATCCTCTATTTCAATTAAATGAAGATTTAAAGAAAGTGAGTTGTCTTGATTTAAAAATTCGGTAGAAAAAAATAAAAGAAGAACATTCATTATATCATTTTTAAAATTTTCCATATTTGTTGTTAACTTCATTTAAATTTCCTCCTGAGTAATGTTTTAAGCAATTATTTATTGCAACTATTTTGTCATTCTATAATACTACGAAAGGTCGCACAATCTCACCAAACTAGAATATTAAAAAGGTCATATTTATTTGTTTTCGGGTTTTTTAATTTTTGATTTGTAATTATCTCTTTTAGCTATTATTCCATATTTCAATTCATCAATTGCTCTATATAAATTAGACTCCCCTAACTGCGACTTTACATTTTTATTAATCCTTAAATTATAAGTTCCGTTTTCCTTTATAAAGCTTATTATTTTAAGTTCAATGAAAACCAAAAACGCACTGTAAAATTCCATATAAGTATAATTTATTTTTCTATGCTTTAAAATTTTTTCAAAGCAATCTCTAAGAGAGATATAACATCCCTCAAATTTTTCTAAGTCTTTAAAAATCTTGCCAAAGTTTTCTCTAGAATTATTAAGTGTGTTAAATATACTTAACTTATTTTGAACATTATTTACAAAAATCTCTGCTTCGGAATGTTGATTTATATTTGCAATATAAGAACGATGAATTACATTATCTAAAAAAACTATCCTTTTATAGCTTTGCACAAAATTTAAACTTGAAGGACATATAAACACACAATTAATTCCACTATTTTCACATCCGCCATAAAGG
Source organism: Clostridia bacterium (assembly GCA_028708805.1). Taxonomy (GTDB): domain Bacteria; phylum Bacillota; class Clostridia; order Christensenellales; family UBA1242; genus UBA5489. The sequence goes on from JAQVYC010000009.1 coordinate 21,743, forward strand.
TCAATGGCACCTATTTTTTCAAGATTTATATTATTTTTTATAAAATTAAAACTTTTATTACTATTCACAACATAAGCTGTTCCAAAATAATTATTTAGCTCAAATAAATCACTTTTGAAATGCTGGTCAAAATAAGAAAAAGTTGCTGGCGTTTTTATTTTTAAATATCTCAATTGTTCCAACTCAGGTATAACATAATTTTGAGAGAATGGATTTAATTCTTTTATATCAATTTCAACTGACTTAACAATTCCATTTACGATAGAAGTAATTTTATCAGTTTGTAATTCGAAAATTAAATCTATATTTCTAGCTTTTTTTAGTTTATTATAATTTTCTAAGTAATTGAAATATATTAGGTTTAGTTTTTGTGCTATTTTTATATTACAGTGATTAATGTAATTTTTAAGAGAAGAAAATTTGAAATCTTTCGTTTTTAAATAAAACCTAGGCGAATTATTACCACACCCACAAGGTTCTAACTTTAAAACATCTTTTGCCAATTTTGGAGTAACTTCATTTATTAAAATAGGGATATCATATTCTTCTTCTGGCGAAAAAATTTCATCAGCGTGATGCTCTGCCAAATATTCATTTGTTTTCTTTATAAAAGTATCATAATTTTCTACTTTTAAAGTAAGCCCAGCTGCAATTGGATGCCCCCCATAAGTTTCTAATATGTCAGGCATTGAAGACAAAAGCTTATGAATATTAATGGCTGGGATGCTTCGTGCTGCACCTTTTAACAGACCATTAACTTCTGAAAATAAAAAAACTGGGCGGTTATACTTTGCCACCAGTTTTGCACAAACGATGCCTAAAATGCCTTGGTCCCAACCCTTTGACGATAAGATTATGGACGGCGTTTCACTTAGATTCAAGCCGTAAAGACCTATTTCGCAATCTCTTTCCACCAAACAGCATAAATCTTGTCTTTTGATATTATGATTTAATATTTTATTTATTAAAAATTTTATATTTTGCAAGTTTTCTGTAAGATATAAATATAAAGAATCTTTGGCATCACCCATTCTACCCGAAGCATTTAGCTTTGGAGCAAGTTTAAATGAGATGTCATTAACAGTGCATTTATTTAAATTAATTTTTAAAACACTAAACATCTCTTTTATGCCTTTTGGAAGCAAGTTGAACTTTTTAAATCCGTGAATTACAATAGCACGATTTTCACCTACAAGTGGAACGATGTCAGAAATTGTTGCAATGCAAGCAATAGGCAAAAACTCTTCGGCTTGTTGCCCAAGAAGTGCCTGTGAAATTTTATAGGCAAGCCCTGTTCCACAGAGTTCTTTAAAAGGATAACTTTGGTCAGTTCTCTTTGCGTTTATAACAATTCCTTCAGGAATAATTTTCGGTATTTCGTGATGGTCGGTTATAATAACTTCAATTCCTAAACTTTTTGCATAAGCAACTTCTTGATAGCAAGAAATACCACAATCCACTGTAATTATAATATTGGGATTGTGTTTCTTTTTTATTTTATCTATTACACCAATTGTTAATCCATATCCGTCAAAATAACGGTTTGGCAAATAAAAATTAGCACTTATTCCTAAAATTTTAAGTGTTTTAAGCATTATTGCAGTTGCATTAATACCATCAACATCATAATCACCGAAAACCAAAATGTTTTCTTTTTTTTCAATAGCTTTTTTAATTCTTTCAACAAACTCACTCATGCCCTTTAAAAGAAAAGGATTATGAAATGACTTTTTAGTTGGATTTAAAAACTCAACAATTTTTTCTTTGCTATCATTTCCACGAGCAATAATTAGCTCCATAATAACAGGTGATATATTAAATTCTGTGGCATACTGATTAACAAGAGATTTAGAAACATTTAAATTCTTTTTAATAAATTTCATAATCAATAATTTGTAATTCAAGTTTAACATATAAAAAAATTCAAGGCAAGCATTTAAAAAAAATAATTAAGCAAAAAGTAATTAGAGCGAGTTAATCTATCTTTCGATTTGCTTATTCATAAACTTTCTAAGTTTTAATCAATATGCTCAGAGTTTGGTTTAACCCCATAACTTAATAATTGCTTTTTTATTTCATTGGCAATTTCATAATGCCCTAATTCATTTGGATGCACGCCATCAATGCAAAAACTATTATGACAATCTCTCTTAGCCAAAAAGTATGACCTAACATCTAAAAACCTGCAATTATTCTTTACTGCTATCTTGTAAACTAAAAAATTATATAGTTCTTGATGCCTTTGAATATTTGTTATATCACCATTGAAAAATTTTAAAACTTGGTTTTCGTCTGCTACTTTGCAAATAACATTTTTGAAATATCTTTCCGAATTGATTGGTGGAAGTCCTGTAAGATAAACTTCAACATCGTTTTCCTTTAACTCTTTAATTAAAATATCAAGCAAATTCACAAACTCATCTTCGCTTGTTTTAGGCTCGTGTTTTATTAATGGATTTTCAGCAACTGCCTTCCAATCAAAATCGGAGTCATTACCACCAATTGAAAATACTACAATGTTTCTTTTGCTTTTATCTATATTTGAAAGATAATCTTTTATTAGTTTCTTTTCTTTAATTCTTTTAATTGTTTGACCATAAACAGAAATATTATTAAATTTACAGCCTAAAAATTTTTCAAGTAAAATACTTGCACAATCTTTGATTTTTTCTAATCTGAAATTTTTTGTTGCAATTCCCTTTGCAATTGAATCACCTATTAATGTTACATTTAATTCTTGCATAAAAGCTCCTTTATATTTAAGCTTATTCAATAATAAAAACAAATCTACCTACTATGCCCGTTTTAAACTATAATAAAACCTATGGTAAGAGTAGAATAATGAAAAACCGAACTCCACTGACAGTAGAATAGAAAAAAATGTTTGACATTTCCCATTTTTAGTGCAATAATTAAGTTATGGAAGATATAAAATTAATTGTTGCGAATAATATTATCAAGTACAGAAAAAAGTTTAAGCTTACGCAAGCGGAACTAGCAGAAAAATTAAATTATTCAGATAAATCTATATCAAAATGGGAACGAGGTGATTCACTCCCAGATATTATTATTTTAAATGATATCGCAAAAATTTTTAATATATCCTTAGATAATTTAATTACGCAACACGAAGTGAAACCTTATAAAAGGGCGAATAAACTTCTCGAAAAAATATACAACAATAAAATGCTAATAACTTTGTGTTCAAGCATTATTGTATGGTTAATTGCTTCAATCGCTTTTGTATTTTTAAGCATATTTACAGACATTTCTTATTTATGGGTGATTTTTGTTTATGCGTCTACGGTAAATTGTATTGTTTTAATTGCACTTAATTATTTATGGAAAAATATTTATTACAATTTTGCGACCGTGGCTTCTCTTATAATATCACTGGCAATAAGTATTTATTTTTCGTTATATTTGTTCTTAGATATAAACAGAATATGGTTGATTTTTATTATTTTAATTCCGCTTTTAATTCTTGCTTATCTATGGTTCATTGTTAGAAAAAAATTTAAATAACACTTTACTTGATTTTTTTCTTGAGTTTGATTATATTAGTGTTAAAGGGGTAAAAATGGAAATTGCAAGTTTAGGTTCAGAAGGCAAAAAGAAATATGATATTATAACTAGTAGAGCCGAGAAAAAGATTTTATCTGAGGCTCGCTATCTAAACATTGATGAATTTAATTATGAAGGCAAATATAAATATAAAACTATATATTATGATACACCTGAAAAGCTGTTGACCAATGCCGGAATTTTACTTTATAAAACTTGGATTAAAGATAGTTATTATTTTGTAATTCAACGATTGAATATTTTACCCAGCACATCAAAGTTAAAAAGAAACGAAATTTATAGACATGCAGTTGATGCTCAGGATTCGCCGATAAAACATACTTTTTATTTAATCAATGGTATTACATCAATGTTTTCGACCCAATTTTCTATTGATTTAGAATATGTTATTAAAAATGTAAAACCTATAATTATTATAAATATTAAGGCTGTTAGTTATAAAATTTTTAGTGGCACAGGCTTTAAATGTTTACTTACTTTTGAAAACGCAGTTTATTTTAATAAAGTAACAAGGAAAAAACGAGTGAATAAGGAATTGAATGTTGAACTTTTGGCTCCTAAAAATTTTTTATCTGAATTTGATAAGTTTACTTTACTTCTAGAAAAATATTGTAAAGATATCATCCCTAAAAAAGAATCTAGATTTGCTTATGCTAATAGAATTACGGGGATTATCAAGAATAAAACAAATGGTAAAGTAAAAAAAGTAGACCAGAAAAAAATTTAATTTCTATTTATACAGCATTTGTTTAGTTTGATTTTAAAAATTTGATTTATTTAAGAAGATAGTCTGGTGAAATGAAGTTCAAAAAGTGATTTTCGCAAGTGCAAAACACTTGCATTTAGTTGCTTGTAAACTTTAAATTCGCCAGCCTTTTTATTTTTCTTAGCACATTGGTTTTTCGTCAACTTTTTATCTGCTGTTTTTTAATGATTTATTTTCTATAAACTTTTATTTATGATGTATTTATTTTTTAAAATGAACCAACTGCACTACTACTCGTAATTTATTATATTTAATATTCTACCAACCTAACTGCTAGTATTTTTTTTCTTTATTTCTTATTTTATTTTTTTAAGTAACTCATTAACCAAATTAATTACAAAATTTTAAAACAAATGCAATTCATTGTTTTATCTAAAATTTAGTGAATTAGCTATTCTAAAAGATGCTTTATTTCAAGTTAAATTATGTCAACCCTAACTATTTCCCCGTCTTGTGCATCTTGATATGTTATCCAGTATCCTTGACCTTTCGGTTCGGCAACATCAATGGGTAGCCACTGAGCTTTTTCATTAAAGTCGACAGGAGGCTTTTCAGTCCAACTTGCAGGAAACCCATAACAAACATATTTCACAACATCTTCGGAATAAATTAAACCAACAACATAAAACTTGCCTTCCTTTTCATAATCCACTTTCACCCATTTTGAATTAGGAATTATATCGCAAAGCACTTCATCTACGGAATGTTTATCAAACAATATTTCTAATTGAGAGCTTATTTCATCAAAGAAATAAATACTGTTTTCTAAGGTGGGTTTTCTCATTTTTCCGCTTTTTATATTTTTGACAGTGTCATTTACTAAGTCATCTTTTTCTTTGGTTTTCTTTGGTTCTTTCTTTTCTGATTTTTTTTCTTTTTCTTGGACTTCTTCAATTCCCTCAGCGACTTCATCGACTACTTCTTCGCCTTCATCGACTACTTCTTCGCCTTCATCATATTTAATATCATCGTAAATGTCTTCATCGCTATCAAAATTTATATGAACATTATCTTCGCTGTCTGTTTCGTTGAGGCTTATATCTTCATTTGCTTTATTTCCATTTTTATAAAATGCTGATTTATATGTACAGTTTTCGCATTTCTCATTACAACGGAAATAATTATCAACTTCTTTTTCTATATCTTCATCATCATCAAAATAAATAGAGTTTTCTTGTAAAATGTTCCCTGCAATTTTCGGTGAGGTTTGCTCTAAGGCATTTAATCCCGAAATCAATCTTTCTTCCATATTGGCACCGTTTCCAGAGATTGAGCCTAATAAAAGTGGCTCAGAACTACCGCCCCTTGAACTAATTAAAGCACATGTGCAATTTTCTGGAATATTATTTAAAATTGACCCAAAAGTGTAAGTCATATATCCAACTCTGGTTAGCCCCGCTTTATGAACTTTGCCATCAATTAGCAATCCCAAAGACAATACGCCCATTGGCTCTTCAATAAAATTATATAGCTTTACATCGCCCCTTATTCCGCCTGTTTTACCATCTAAATTTAGAACTGCTTTTTTTAAGGAATTATCAACCGCACTTAAAACAACAGATTTATTATAAATCATATTTCCCCCATATGTCTTTAAATATTATATGAAAATATGATATATTTGGTCATAACATTATTTGTCAAGACTTGTCTAATTGTTGATATAATTGTCGAAGTTGTAAAATATCTAGAACTTCCGCCCGCACTAACAGAGAAATATTTAGTTTATTAAAGGCTTTTTCAACCTCTAATTTATTATATTTTATATTTATTAAATTGTTGATTAAAGTTTTTCTTTTCATTGCAAAACAACCTTTAATAAATCTTGTAAAATTTTCGTCATAAATGATATCAGGCTTTCGTTCTAACCTTAAAATCGCAGAATCAACCTTAGGTCGAGGACGAAACATTGTTTTTTTCACAATTCTTGTTATTTTGGCATTGCAATAATAACTAATCATTGCACTTAAAAGACCGTAGTTATCCTCGTTTGGTCTTGCTACTATCTTTTCCGCAACTTCTTTTTGCACCATAATTGTTAATGTTTCAACCTTGTTTGTTTGCTCTAAAAATTTAAAAATAAGGGGTGTTGTTATATAATAAGGAAGGTTTGCTATTATGTGGAATGAACCTGAAAAGTCGGTTTCTATTTCCTGCATGTGTTTCTTTAAAATGTCTGCCATTATTATCTTGACATTTTTTACAGATGAAAACTTTTCTTGTAATATTTCTGTTAGCTTTTTATCTATTTCGTAAGCAACAACATTTTTAGCCTTTTTTGAAATTGCTTGCGTTAAAGTACCAGCCCCTGCGCCTATTTCTAACACTTCGTCGTTTTCACCAATTCCGCTGTCTGATACTATTGCATTTAAAAGATTAGTATCGGATATAAAATTTTGACCGAATTTTTTATTGAATTTAATATCTTTGAAACTCATTTTCACCTTTCCATATTCTATTTTGCTAAAAAAGTTTTTTAGAAGTATAAAAAGTTTATCTAAGTAGTTAAAATAAATGGCTGACGGATAAGTTTTGCGTTACAAAACTTTGGCAAGTGTTTTACACTTGCCCGGAAATCACTTTGTGATTTCCGTTCCGTCAGCCCATTTAATTTTGCCTTTTTTATACAATCTCTTTATTTTTATCAGACTTCTTTTCTTTTGCTTCATCACAGCCTGATGCCTTTTTAACCTTTTTAAACTTCCTATTAAATGCCAATGACCAAAGCGTCGGGGTTATAAAATAAGAAGAGAAAACACAAGCCAAAACACCTAATATTAAAGATATAGAAGCAAAACCTATGCTGTTTATCCAAATTGCTAAAATAATAAGTGCTATTATAACAGTTATACCAATTAAAGCACTTCTTTTACATTCATCTTTAATTGAGATATCAACTAATTCTTTGTTAGTCTTTTTTATAAATTGTTCATTTTTAGCATTCTTGTTGAATGTGTTTAAATTCATAAAACTGAAATATATCGAAAGCACAGCCGTGCTCATAATAACAATTCCAAAATATTGATTTATCGGAATTCTTGCAATTAAGGTCAAAGTTGTCATTATGCCCAAATCTAAAAATGCAACTGCAATCATCGTGAAACCAGAAGTCAAATTATGCCTTGCAAACATATAAATTGCAACTGCTATAATTGATATTAAAACAGCTAAAAATGCTTTTGTAAATACCTCAGCACTAAACTCGGGTGTTGTATTTGTTTGCATAATTATAAAATTAACTTCCATTGCATCATTTTCATTATATCCAAACTTTTCAAATAAATCATTTTTTACATTTTCATTAACTGTTTCTACATCTGTAAATATCTGATATTTTATTATAGCACAAATGCCTGTTTCATTTTCACCTATGCTTGCATAACTTGCCTTTAAGTTATTTTTAGATAAAACTTCATTTATTTTTGCCATAGAATCATCAACTTCAAAATTTGTAGTATTGACTGTAACAACAGTACCACCAGTAAAATCAAAACTCTTATTGAAATTAATCGTAAAAAGCAATACAAAACCCAATATTAAAACTAAAAGAGATGCTAAACCACTTTTAAAAAATTTAACCAAGTTCATTTATATTTGCCCCCCTTTTCATTCGTAATTTGTTAGCTTTTGTACTGTTCAAGCTTAAATACCATTTTGTAAACCATTTTGTTAAAACCAAAGTTGCTAACAAGTTTAAACCTGCTCCAATTCCCAATACAAGACTAAAACTATGTGAAAAAGGTCCGCCAGCAAAATACATCACGAAAGATATAATTAATGCTAAAACATTTATATCTACAACTGTTAAAATTGATTTACTATAACCAGACTTAACAGCAAGCGGGATTTTCTTTCCTTCTGCATAACCTTTTTTGATATTACCGAAAATTACATTATAGCTTGCAAATAAGAGAATTAGAGTTAATACAAGGCCAAAGAAACCTCCCATTGAAAGTATAAAGATTGGAATCGCCTGCAAAAAGAACATCATTAAAACAAAATGTATTGCCATTGACATTGCAATCAGCCACGCAAAGTCACCAAACATTAAAGCAACTGCTACAATAAATAATGCTAAAATCAGAGAAATAGCAATAATTAGAAATAATAAAGTATTTTCGCCTAAGGTTGCTGATATGGTGTTAATTTGATTCCCAATCATTTCAAAATTTATGCTTTGCTTTGCCATTAATAAAGCAAAGGCAAAAGCATTTGATTGTTCTTGATTAGATGATGAGCCATAAAAATAAAGCAAATTCCCTGTTATTTGTTCCTTGAAATTTATATTAGAAACTACATTCTCGCCAATGTAAATATAAATCGTGCCATTTCCAGAAGATGTTAACTCTTTTATTTTATCTTCACCGCTTTTGCTAAGCTGGATATTAGTTCCCCACATATACTCTGTTGTAGTTACCTGACCAAAAGATGAGAAAATATCTAAGACATCTTCGCCGATTAAATCATTCTCGCCCACTTCGGTTGTTTCTGATGTTCTAATATATAGTTCGCCTTCAGCTGAAAAAGCATTTAGTATATCTCTTGCGTTATTTAATTTCGGAATTTCTATAAACATTTTATTTGCTACCGTTGAATCACTTTCACCCGAAATTGAGATTCTAACACTTTCGTACCCATAACCTCGAATCTTATCATTTGCCAAAATTACAAGCTTTTCTAGGCTTTCTGTTTTATTTATTTCACCTTCGGGGTAAAGCACATTATATTGTGCGGAATATCCCCCACTTATATCTAAATCGGTTGTTATAGCATTAGCAAAACCAACAAATCTATTGTTGGTTGCTGGTATTAAAAAATTAACAAAACAAAGTGCTATTAATATAACTACCAAAATTGACATACTTATAAAATTTCTTTTTGCCAATCGTTTGTTCATATAAAGTTATTCTCCAATAATTCTATTTTAAGTTCGTTTTTATATTTTTAAGTTTTATCTTTCTATTATAAATAAAATACCACTTAGTGTCAAACATTTTTTAAAATTAATACTTTATTATAATAAATTTGAAAAATGTCGGGGGTTTGACTAAAATTTATGATTGCTATAATCTTAAAACTGCCTCACTAATATTGGCTCTGCTTTTTAATATTATCTATATCCTTAATTTGCAAGTAATAAACCTTAAAAACTATGAATATTATTATATTAATTAATCTTGGAGGAAAAATGGATAAGGTTGAATCAAAAAGCAGTACCACATTTATTATGAACATAATAAAAGGTTCATTATATGCCCTGAGTGTTTCTCTTATATTAATATTAGTATTTGCTTTTCTATTAAGGTTTATTGCTATTGAAGAAAGTGTGATTTCGCCTGCCGTGCAGGTAATCAAAGGCGTATCAATTTTAATCGGTGTTTTAATTGCATTGAAAAGTGTTAGAGAAATGGGTTTCGTTAACGGATTAGCAATAGGGTTAACTTATACAATAATTTCTTTTATTTGTTTTTCTATGCTGGATGGTTTTAGTTTCGAATTTTCAAAAACATTGTTAAATGACATTATTCTTGGCAGTATCATAGGTGGAATAACGGGAATAATTGCAGTGAATTTTAAAAAAGGCAGTTGAGTTTTAATTAAAATCAAAATCTAGGATAACATTAATATCAATTGTTTCTTATAATCGCCATTTGTAAATAAAAAAGCAAGTTTATTAAAACTTGCTTTTATTTATTATTTACTTGTTTTCTTAGGCTTGGATTCAATAGACCCTTTAACTTCTTCTTTTATTTCGTTTCCTTCTGTATCATAAACTTTTGGGTTATTGTTTGCTTGCATATAAATTGCATTCACACTTATTGTTACATAATTTTTATGCGCTTCGCCAGTTTCTATTGTAACAAATTTTCCCATTTCTTTGTCTACTATTTCAACAATTTTGCCAAATACTCCGGAATAAGTAATAACATACTCTCCAACCTTTAAGCTTTCCACTAAAACTTTTTGTTTTTCCTGTTCTCTTTTATTTCTCCTGAACATTAAAACAGGATACATAACAAGAAGCAACCCTAAAACAGCAATTAAAATGATATTTCCTATTTCCATAAAATTCTCCCTTTAATATTTTTACAAGTTTGCTTTAATTGAAAAATTCTTTAAATCAATCTTACTTTTGATTATATCACATTGTTTTAAAATAAATCAAATGATTTTTGTTATTATTTGTTTTCTTTTGAAATATCAAAAATTTAGATTATATAAAAGTGCTTTTATTTAAATATTTTATATTAACTAATTAATGCGAATTTTTATTTAAATTGTTTAAAAACTCTTCTTTGAAATCTAAAAATCTATCTTCTCTAATTGATTTTTTAATATCTTCTGTCATTCTGGTTAGAAATCTAAGATTATGAATGCTTAATAATTTTGCTCCCAAAATCTCTTTTGCGTTTATTAAATGTCTAATATAACTTCTAGTAAAATTATTCTTACAAGCATAACAATCGCAGTCAGCTTCTATCGGATAAAATTGGTCTTTATATTCAGCATTTCTTATTACAACTTTGCCGTGTCGTGTAAAAGCTGTACCGTTTCTTGCTACTCTTGTTGGCAAAACACAGTCCATCATATCTACTCCTCGTGCTATGCTCTCAATTAAGCAGTCTGGACTACCAACACCCATTAAATATCTAGGCATATTTTTTGGAAGCAAGGGGTCCATAAAAGACAAAATGTCATACATTATTTCCTTAGGCTCGCCAACGGATAAGCCTCCAATTGCAATTCCACATTTTGCGAACGGTACACAATCTTTTATTGCTTGCGCTCTTAAATTTTTAAACATATTTCCTTGAATTATCGGAAACAACATTTGCTTAGGGTTTTGCTGTTCTTTATAACATCTTTCAAGCCAAAGCTTTGTTCTTTCCATTGCCTTAACAGATTGCTCTTCTGTTGCTCCATAAGGAGTGCATTCATCAAAAGCCATTATTATATCCGAGCCTAAATCATTTTGCAATTGCATACATTTTTCTGGCGTTATAAAATGCTTTTTGCCGTCTAAATGCGAACTGAATTCAACACCAGTATCAGATATTTTGATTAAATCTGGCAATGAAAAAATCTGGAAACCTCCACTATCGGTTAAGATTGGTTTATTCCAATTCATAAACTTATGAAGGCCACCTGCTTGCTTTATTATCTTTTCACCGGGGCGTAGATACAAGTGATATGTGTTTGATAAAATTATTTGTGCATTAATATCTTCTAAATCTCTCGGATAAAGCCCTTTTACCGTTGCTTGTGTGCCTACGGGCATAAACACAGGTGTTTCAATTTCGCCGTGTGGAGTTTTTAAAACACCTATTCTTGCCCCGCTTTGCTTACATTCCTTTATTACTTTATAATCAAAATATTTTTCCATTTTTCTCTCTTTTTTATTTTCTGTTATATTTTCTTGCTAATACTCTATTTTGTTTGCCTTTTACATATTCTTAATTAGCATTGTAAGTTCAAAGTTATTCATAAATAAAACAACAATCGCCAAAACTAAAAAATCTGTATCTTTCAGATATTGCTTCATTATAAAAATCAAGTGTTTCACGAGTTCCGCAAAATGCACAAACTAGCATTAATAATGTAGACTCGGGCAAATGAAAATTTGTGATTAAGCAATCCACAATTTGAAATTTGTAATTAGGATAAATAAAAATATTTGTCTGCCCGTTTCCTGCTTTTACTTTTCCGTTTTCGGCACAAGTTTCTAAAACTCTTACACTTGTTGTGCCAACTGCAATAATTCTATTATTGTTTTGTTTTGCATTATTTATAATGCATGCTGCTTTTTCATCTAAATTAAAAAACTCTGAATGCATTTTATGATTTAAAATATTGTCATCTTTAACTGGTCTGAATGTGCCTAAGCCTACATGCAAAAGAACTTCGACAATTTCCACACCCTTTTGTTTTATCTTAGATAAAAGCTCACTTGTCAAATGTAACCCCGCAGTCGGAGCCGCATTAGAACCTTCTGTTTTAGAATAAACGGTTTGGTATCTATCCTTATCGTTTAATTTGCTTTTGATATAAGGCGGAAGTGGCATTTCTCCAATCTTTTCAAGAATTTGTTCAAAGACCCCGTCATAAATAAATTGTATAATGCAAATTCCATCCTTATGAAGTTCTTTTACTTCGCATTCAAGTTGATTAGAAAAAGAAATTTTTGTGCCAATCTTTAAACGCTTAAACGGTCTAGCAATTGCTTCCCATTCGTTTAGATTTAATCTTTTTTGAAGCAAAATTTCAATATTTGCTCCTGTGTCTATCTTTTTTCCGAAAAGCCTCGCGGGAATAACTTTTGTATTATTTATAACTAAAACATCGCCCTTTTTTAAAAAATCAATTATATCATAAAAATTTTTGTGCAAGACCTTTTTGGTTTTTCTATTATAACAAAGCATTCTTGAAGAATCTCTTTTTTCAAGCGGAGTTTGAGCAATTAACTCATTTGGCAAATTATAATTATAGGTACTTAATCTTAGGTTTGAATCTTCCATTATTTATTTTCCTGATTTAAAATTTTACATTGTGTTTTAATTTTATTTTTGTGTGTTGAAAATTATCTTTTTACTCAGTTCAGCACATTTACTCAGTTCAACACGGTATCTTTAACAACATTTAATTACATAATTAATTCGGTTAGTTTTAATTTAAGTTTTTAAAATGCACTTAAAAAATCGCCTAATCTGCTTCATTTTTTTCATAGGTTTCAATTTCCTTTGACTTTTGTTTTGATAAAGTCAAATTTAAATGTTCATAAGCATTTTTTAAAGCAATTCTGCCCCTAGGTGAACGGGCAATAAATCCTAATTGCAAAAGGTAAGGCTCATAAACATCCTCAATTGTTCCTGCATCTTCACCCGTTATCGCCGCAAGTGTATCTAATCCAACAGGGCCACCATCAAAATTTTTAATTATGTTTAGCAAAATTCTTCTGTCGGTGCTGTCTAGCCCTTGTTTATCTATTTCCAGCATACTTAATGCCTCATTTGCTAAATTTAAATCAATGTCGCCCCTTCCATAAACTTCGGCAAAATCTCTAACCCTTTTCAAAATGCGATTTGCCACCCTAGGCGTTCCTCTGCTTCTTTTAGCTATTTCTAAGCTGGCATCTTTTGTTATTTTTGTGTTTAAAATACGAGCCGACCTTTCTATTATTTCTTGTAATTCGTCTTCTTTGTATAATTCAAGCCTACAAATAACACCAAATCTATCACGCAAAGGATTTGTTAGCATTCCTGCCTTAGTAGTTGCACCTATTAATGTAAATGGTTGGATTTTAAGACGCATACTTTTAGCAGAAGGACCTTTTCCGACAATAAAATCAAGCGAAAAATCTTCCATTGCGGGGTATAAAATTTCTTCAATTGTTTTATTTAAACGGTGAATCTCATCTATAAATAAAACATCGTTTCTGCTTAAATTTGTTAAAATAGCGGCCAAGTCGGCGGCGTGCTCAATAACTGGCCCTGAGGTTACTTTTATCTGTGAACCTAATTCTTTGGCTACTATATGAGACAGCGTTGTCTTACCAAGCCCCGGTGGACCATAAAGCAATACATGGTCTAAGGCTTCTTTTCTGTTTTTAGCGGCTTTTATATAAATGCCCAGATTTCTTTTTATTTTTTCTTGCCCTATATATTCAGACATTATTGTTGGTCGTAATCCTTTTTCTATTTCAATATCTGTCAAGGACTTTACACTTGAAATAAATCTGTTCTGCTCCATTTTTACCTACTTCTATATTTTAATTTTCAACTCTATTTTTATTATCTCACCATACTTTGCAACGCACATTTAATAATTTCCTCAGCGGTTTGATTGCCTTTTGTGTTTTCCTTAGCCAATTTCACAGCCTCATTTTTTGTTAAGCCTAATGATAATAATGCTTGAATTGCTTCAATAACGGCTTCGCTAGGCTCTGAGACTTCTGAAACATTACGAACACTTAAAGAAGGATTAACTTTGTCTTTTAATTCTAAAATAACTCGCTCTGCGGTTTTTTTGCCTAGCCCTTTTATTGTTTGAAGAATTTTGCAATCTTCACAAGCTATTGCAGAAGTTAAGTCATTTAACTTCATTCCCGACAATATTCCTATTGCTAATTTTGCCCCTATTCCTGAAACAGAGATTAATAAATTAAATATGTTTTTTTCTTCAACCGAAGAAAACCCATATAAATTCATCCCATCATCACGAACTTGCAAATATGTATAAATTAAGCAATTTTGACCAAGGTCGCCAACACTAACTAATGTGTTATTTGAAACAAAAATTTCGTATCCAATACCTGCGGTTTCCACAATTATGCTGTTCTCGTTTTTGGAAATTATTTGCCCCTTAACGAATGAAATCATTTTTCCTCCTTATTTTCTCTTTGTTAAATAATATTATCGTTTAAAGCAGAATTGATTTGGCTATGACAAAGAGCAACTGCCAAAGCATCGGCGACATCATCTGGAGATGGTGTTTTGTTTAATCTGAGAATGTTTTTCACCATAAATTGAACTTGTTGCTTTTCTGCTCGTCCGAAGCCTGTTAATGCCTGTTTTATTTGAAGCGGAGTGTATTCAAAAATTTTATTACAATGCTTATAACATGTAAGAATTATAACACCACGGGCTTCGGCAACAGGAATTGCCGTTGTAATATTTCGCATAAAAAATAATTCTTCTATTGCAATTTCATCGGGCTTATATTTCTTTAAAATTGCTTCAAGTTCTTCCGCAATTATATTCAGCCTTTTAGACATTCGCTCATTTTTAGATGTATTTATGCAACCGCATTCAACAATATCAGAATTTTCATTTATTACATCAATAATTCCAAAGCCAACAATACCATAACCTGGGTCAATGCCTAAAATTCTCATATCTCTCCTAATTAAAATTATATAATAATTATTATTTAATTGCAAGTTTATAGAATGAAATTATAAACAGACTATTCCGTTTTGGGTTTTGGGGATGTTTTTTTAATTTTGATTTTTTAATTTATATAAAAAAATAAAGTAAAAATCGGACGGTTACAAATTGCCTTCTTAACGCAACCGAAACCGCCCTACTTATTAATCTAATTTAACATTATGATATACTTCTTGAACATCATCTAGGTCTTCAAGTGCTTCCAGCATTTTTTCGAAAGTACTCTTTTTATTTTCTTCTAGTTCAATATACATATCAGGAATTTGGTCTACATCTTGTGAAGCTAAAACAATATTAGCTTTTTCAAGGTTATCTGCCACTTCTTTCAAACTTTCTGGCGTTGTGTAAATTTCAATCACTTCATCATCTTCTTGAATATCTTCTGCACCAGCTTCTAAGGCTTCTATGAAAATATCATCGCTATTTATCTTATCATCTTTTTCTACTATTATAACACCCTTTCTTTTAAAAAGATAAGATACGCAACCTGTTGCCCCTAAGCCACCGCCATATTTATCGAAACAATGTCTGACATCTCCTGCTGTTCGGTTTTTATTATCTGTTAAACATTCCACAATTACCGCAGAGCCTGCAACACCATATCCTTCATATGTAATGTTTTCATATCTTACAGAATTAATATCGCCCGAAGCTTTTTTTATGGCTCTGGCAATGTTATCGCTTGGCATATTGTTTTGCTTCGCCTTTGTAATGATATCTCTTAATCTGTTATTTGTGTCTGGGTCGGCACCGCCTTCCTTAACAGCAACCGCAAGTTCTCTGCCTATTTTAGTAAAAACCTTGCCCCTCGCTGCATCTCCTTTTTTCTTACGAGCCTGAATATTATGCCATTTACTATGTCCACTCATTATATCTCTCCTTTATTTTTTATTTGAAATATTATAATGCTACCTGCAACTCCCACATTTAAACTTTCTAAATTTGCATCAATCGGAATTGTTAAAGTGTCTGTTAATATCTCTTTCAACTCCTCACTTATTCCTTGCCCCTCATTTCCTAAAACCACACCGCAGGGTGTTTGAAAATTAAAATTATAAATGCTTTTACCTTTCATATCTGTTCCATATAAAGGATAATGTGTTTTTTTATAAACCTCAATAAAAGTTTGTGTATCTATTTCGTAGATGTCAAGTTTAAACACAGCCCCCATTGAACTTCTGATTGTTTTGATATTTGAAGCGCTTGCACAATTTAAAAGATATACATCTTTGAAGCCTGCACCTAAGGCAGACCTGAGAAGCGTTCCGACATTGCCCGCATCTTGCAAATTATCTAATACTAAAAAATTTCCGTTAGGACTATTTAATTCTACTCTTTTATTAAAGAATACTCCTATAATACCTTGCGAAGTTTTAACTTCTGTAAAAGCATCAATTATTTTTTTATTTACTAATATGATTAATTCGGGATTTACCTTTTTTAGAAAATTATAATTTTGGTAAACTAATGTTTGGGTTTCATTTAATAATATTATTTTGGGTTTAAAATAAGAATTAATTGCTTCTTCAATAAGTTTAGCACCATCCAAAAAAAGCAAACCTTTATTATTTGCTTTTTGCTTTTTTAAGTCTTTAATTAATTCATTTTGTAAGGAAGTTATAATTTTCATATTTAACAATCAACTTTCAAACTTAATTTAAAATTATAAAGCGGATTTTGCCACTTTAACTATTTCTGAAAATGCTTTTTCATCTTTAACTGCAATATCTGCTAATATTTTTCTGTTTAAGTTTATATCCGCTTGTTTTAAGCCGTGCATAAATCTATTGTATGAAATGTCGTTTAATTTGCATGCTGCAGATATTCTGGTTATCCATAAAGAACGGAAATTTCTTTTTCTTAACTTTCTACCAATGTAAGCATATTTTTGGCTTTTCATAACTGCTTGTTTTGCAACACGATAAAGCTTACTTCTGCCACCCCAATATCCTTTGGCTTGTTTTAATGTTGCTCTTCTTCTCTTCTGAGAGTTAACACCTCTTTTTATTCTCATAATAAATTTAACCTGTCTTTACTTCTGAATAAGTTGTTTTATAACTTTTGCTTGTTTACCTGACAGGTAGCCTCCTTTCCTTAATTTTCTTTTTCTATCTTGGCTTTTTTCCGTCATAAAGTGTCCGCGGTCTGTGCTTGCATATTTAACTTTACCGCTTGAATTCACTTTAAAACGCTTTTTTGCGCCACTGTGTGATTTTAATTTTGGCATTTTATATCTCCTAATAATTTTATTTTTTTGGCGTGATAATCATTGTTATGTTTTTTCCCATTATTACGGGTTGTTTATCCATAGTTCCATTGCTTTCGACTAATGAAAAAAAATCTTGCATAACTTTAAGACCTATTTGCGAAAACGCTCTCTGACGACCTTTCATTTTAAGAACAACCTTTAATTTGTCGCCATCTTGCAAAAACTTGTTGCCGTGTTTTGCTTTTGTTTCCAAATCATGTTTATCTATTGTCATAGACAACCAAATTGCTTTAAGTTCAGGAATGTTTTGGTTTCTTTTAAGTTCCCTTTCTCGTTTTATTGTATCGAATTTGTATTTTCCATAATCCAATAATTTGCAAACTGGCGGATTGGAATTAGGATTTAAAAGCACTAAATCTAAATCCTTCTCTGAAGCCTTATCTAATGCCTCATTAAAAGAAACAACACCAACCTGCTTACCATTTTCGTCAAGTAAACGCACTTCTTTTGCTCTTATTTGCTCATTTATTAATAGCTCTTTAAAAATAATGATTTCCCCCTCTTTAAAAAAAATAATGAAAGCAGAAAAGCTTTCACCAATTAAAAAATTTAATTTAAACCAATATCACCTAAACAAAACAGAATTTGAGTGGTGAGAAGTTTGGTTAAGCTTCTACTTTTCAGGTGAATTATAACATTTTGCCTTAACTATGTCAAGATAAATTTAATATAAAATAAATATTATTTTTGAGATGTAATCGTGGTGAAAAATTAGAAATAAAAAATTTTCATTTATCTTACAATTTATTTTATGTTTAAAAATGTTTTTTTAACACACCAAATTATTCATATTCTGTCATTAATTTACTTGTTAATTGTTTTTAATTGTGATAAAATTTTGCAATGGAGGGTGTTATGGAAAGTTATATTATAACCGGTGCTACTGGGCATATTGGAAATGTTATAACTAGAAAATTAGTTGAACAGGGAAAGAATGTTACTGTGTTGGTTTTACCAAATGATGATTTAACTCCTTTGAAAAATTTAAAACTAGATATTGTTTTTGGAGATATTACTGATAGAGATTTTATATTAAAGTTTATTAAGCAAGATTCAACTGTCTTGCATTTGGCGGGCATAATAGACATAGGCACACTAAAAGTTAAACTGGTAGAAAATGTTAATGTTCAAGGCACAAAGAACATTGTAGATGCCTGTATCAAAAACAAAGCCAAAAAGCTTATCTATCTAAGCACCGTGCATATAATTGACCCGCAAAAAATAGGAGATATCTTGAAAGAGCCTACCGAGTTTAACAAAGATAAAATTGTCGGCACTTATGCAAAAACAAAATTAATTGCCACAAAATATATTTTTGATGCTTGCAAAACGCAAAAACTGAATGCAACTGTTTTGTATCCTTCGGGAGTTATTGGACCTTACGATTTTAAAATTTCGGAAATTGGACAAGTTATTCTAGATTATATCAATCATAAACTTTTTGCATATGTAAAGGGCGGATATAATTTTGTGGAT
The DNA here is from genome assembly GCA_028708805.1 of Clostridia bacterium. Classification (GTDB taxonomy): domain Bacteria; phylum Bacillota; class Clostridia; order Christensenellales; family UBA1242; genus UBA5489. The sequence continues at coordinate 40,782 of JAQVYC010000009.1, forward strand.
GTGAGAGATGTTGCAGATGCCACTATTAAAGCAGTTACAAAAGGTAGAAGTGGCGAAGGTTATATTATTAGCGGAGAAGCTATGGAACTTAAAGGACTATTGATGACAATAAATAAAAAACTTGGAAGGAAAAAATTGCCTCCCAAAATTGCACTCTGGTTTGTAAGAATGATGAGCGGATTGAGTAATTTATATTACAAAGTTAGAAACAAAAAACCAGTTTTTAGTAAATATTCTTTATATACAATTAGTGCAAATCATAATTTTAGCTATGAAAAGGCTAAGAAAGAACTAAACTATGCGCCGATGAATATTGAAAAAAGTATTGGAGATGCAGTTGACTGGTTTATAAAAAATAAACCTGAATTAGTTAATTGTAAGAAACTTAATAAAGATTGTTGATATTTTTA
>JAQVYC010000010.1:0-38198 GCA_028708805.1 Clostridia bacterium
TTATAAAACACTAAATAAACATTTTAGAATTATATATGACGAAACAGGAAGTATTGGAAAAAGATATCGTCGTCAAGATGCAATTGGAACACCTTTTTGCTTAACTGTTGATAACGAAACTCTTTCAAATAACACTGTTACAATTCGAAATAGAGATGATATGAAGCAAATAACAATCAAACTTGATGAGATAATTAAGTTTATAAATATTAAACTTGATGAATGAAAAAATATAAAATAAAAGACTCAGCTTGAAAACTGAGTCTTTTTTCAAAAAACAAAATTTATAAAGTCAAAAATTTTATAATTTCTGAAATTTTAATTTAATTATAAACTCCTGAAATTTTTAGGCATCTGATTTCTCTGGGGTTATACGCATTTAATAGTTTGTTTTTTACATTGTTTGTATGAGCTGTTACATAAATATTGCTGTTTTCTATTTTTGTTACTACTAAACTATGATTAAAATATGTGCTTTGTCTTATTTGTATAATATCTCCTAGCTCTATTTCGTCAAGATAGCAAAGCATTGCAAATGGACCTTTTGATTTATTATTTAGAAGAAAAGTCTTTAAAAAATCAACTCCTGTCCAACTAGGGCTTTTATTATTTGAGTTTATGTAATACCAGCCATTGTTTTTATTATAATTCATTATTCCGCTTCCAGCGAAAATACATTGAGAAACAAAGTTTGTGCAATCTCCGCCTAATCTGTCATAATTATAAAAGTTTGGATTTGTACTATTCCACCAAGTTAAAGCGTAGTCCACAACGCTTACTCTATTATATTGCTTCATATTAAAATATTATTCTAACAAGAGAATCAATGTTAAAAAATTCTTTTATAAAATAAAACCTTATAAAAAAAACTAGAATAATTTCTAGTTTTAATTCAGTTAAATAAATTTATTTCAAAGGCTTTTTAAATAATTTGAAAATCTTTGTTGAAAACCTTTTTAAATGCTGGGGAAACTTTTTCTGCTTCTGCCATTTCATAGCTGGCATCTGTGTTGGTTTTTACTTTTATTATTACAATTTCGCCTAAAATATCGCAGTTGACATCGCTTATTTTTTGTTGCTTGTTGCAGTCTAAACTTTCAGAAAGTTTTATTAAAACACCTATTTTCCTTGCAGCCATCAAATCATCTTCATCAACTATATTTTTATACTTTATCCATTCAGAAAGTTGAAAATTTTCTAAATTCTGAAACTGGCAAGCAAATGCCGCAGTGATAATATCTCTGTGAGAAGCCCCGTATATTTTGGAATTTAAAATTATATCTTTGCTATATTTTGAATGATTTTCAAAAGAAACTCGCTTCCCGCAATCGTACATTGCCGATGCTATTCGCAGGGCTTTAAAGTGCTTTCTTGTAAGCTTATGAATTATGCTTGTTTGTTTAAATAAATTTCTGGTGAAATTGTAAACCCATTCAGCATTAGAATCTTCAATGTTATAATAAAATCTTATATTTTCAAGGCTTGTTTCTAAAACATCGGCGGTATTGGATTCAACCGTTGTTTCTTTTAAAATTTTGGAAGCAATGACTGCATCACTGATTTTCTTAGTTGTTATATGCAAATTTTCATTAGAGTATAATTCAAAGAATGCTTCCATTATAACAAAGCTACTTATGATGTTATCTAGACGCTCATTTGAAATATTTGCAGCAAGTCGCTTTGTTCTATCAAAACCATTTTCTTTTAAAATATTAAAGGCTTTGTCAAAGTCTTTCTTATTTATACAAAAATTATTGTCTTGGTCTAATGGATAACGAGTTATTTTTCGAACTAATCTACTGAGAGCTAAAAAATACTGCCCTGCCCCTATAACGCCTATTTCCTCAGAGTTAAATTCTAAATTAATCTTTTCAAATTGTTCTTTTATAATTGCCTTCATTTCTTTAATAATATTTTCCGTGTCGGTTCTGTCTTTAAATTTAAATGCCAAAGAATTGGCCCCAAACTCTAATATATGTGTTGAAATTATGTTTCTTTTAGCAAAATTTACAACCAAAGTGTTATTTGGATTTATATATAAAATTACAGCCTTATTAGGTTCAACTGAGTTTAAAATTGCATTATATACATATTTGATTTCATCATCATCGCTTAAAATATTAAAATTAAAACCAGTTGATGTTACAATTTCCTCAAACAGACCACGGGCATTTTTCACATTTAAAAAAATAGGCGAAGCCGCGCAATAAATCCTTGTTATATTATTAAATTCGCACAACTGTTTAAACATATTAAGATGCTTAATACATTCGTTTAATTTTGCTATGTTTATTGATTGATTTTCATATATATCTTCGTCAAACCTTATTGTTTCTGATATTTTGTTTGATTTTATTAAATATGCTCCGCCTATTAAGCTAATTGTTGTCATTTTTACTGATGCTGGACACATTTCTATTAATGCTGCCTTTTCCAAAGTATGCTCCTTTTTATTCTATTGTTATTGCTTGTGTTGGACATATCACAACACAACTGCCACATTTTATACATTTATTTTTATCTATTTGCGGTTTGCCGTCTTCTTCAAAACTAATTGCATTAACTGGACAAGTACTCACACAAGCACCGCATGCAATACACTTGCTTTTGTCTATCATTAATTTATCCCCTATTTTATTCTTATGATTTACATCATAACATAAATTCAATATTTTGTAAACAAAAAAATATTTGTTTAATCTTAAACAAATAATTGAATAAGTTTATATTTCTTTGATATTATTTATCTTTTTGAAAAAGTTTGTAAAACTCGTAAAAAGACAACAAAATTAAAAATCCAGCATAAATGTAATGCAAAATTTCAGATTCGATTACACTAATTAGCAAAGCACCTAAAATGCAAAAAGCAACGCCAAAAACATCTAAAATAATAACACTTTTTATATCTACCATCTTATTTTTTGTGTGCATGATTAAAACAAAAACCGCCATAACTAAAAAAGCTATTAAATTATATCCTTGTGCTAGCTTTTGATTAACAGCTAAAAATATTGTCAATAATGGAATTAAAAGCGTTCCACCACCCATTCCCATACCGCCAAAAACTCCACCTATTAGACCAAAAAGTATTAATAAAAAAATTTCCATTTTTCTCCTTGAATTCATCGTTGTTAATATTGTAAACCGCACAAATTTATTGTTAATTTATAAAACTGAAAAATTTCATAATATTGATATTTTAAACAATTACCATATAGATACCCGAACCAAGCATAAGGCAAGCAAAAATAATTCTCACAGCTTTTCCACTTAATTTTTTTAATAATAAACCGCCTACAATTCCCCCAAAAGTTACACTTCCCGCCAATATGGCAACTGTAAGCCAATCAAACTCAATCGAAACCGTATAAACAAAAGCACTCACAAGAGAGAGTGGAAAAATGACAGCTATTGCGGTTGCGTGTGCCTTTTTGTTTTCCAGTTTTTTAACTTTCTCTAAAATAGGAACTGCTATCATTCCACCACCGCCACCTAAAAAACCGTTTATAAATCCTATCAAACTACCAAAAATTGCATCTATATACCACTTTGTAAAAACTTTTTTCTTTTTCATAAAATTATTATTATGCAATTTTGAATTTTTATTTGATTTTAGGCAAATTTTATTATATACTAATTTAGTTTTAAACTATATTAACAGAGGTTGAAAAGATGAAAAAATTGAAAAACATAGGTTATATTTTTTGTTTAGTGATTATTGCTCTTGTATTTAATGTTTACAATGCAAATTTAAATAACTATGTCCATGCATATAATAACTTAAATTTTGAGGTAGTTAATTTAACTAATAAGGATTTTAATAACTCTCCTAATTCAGTGAATCTTGATTCGTATCCATACGGTTGGAGTAAATTAAAAAAATCTAGCTCGGCAACTAGCGGAATTATTAATGTAAGTGAAAATGCAAATAAATTTTCTGCTAATTGTTCAAAATATCAGTTGGAAGAAAATCAAAATCCAAAAACTATGAGTCCTACTTATGATAGTCGTGTTTTAATGATAAATTCAAAAAATTCAGAAGGTATTGTAAATTCAACAATTCAAGGATACTCATCTAATACGATAAGTTTGGAAAAATATTCTTTTTATGAAATCAGTGTGTTGGTTTGCACAATGGATAACGCTTATGCAAGCATTTATTTAAATGGGTTTGATAATTATGCTACTAAGCAAGCAGTTACAGTAAATGATAATTTTAAAAACATTCGCACAGAGAATAACAGATGGGAGACCTACTCTTTTTATATTCAAACAAACTTTGAAAGCATTTCATCAAAAATTAATCTTTATCTTGGACAATCAAGTAGCAAAGCCTCAACTGGGGTTGTGTTTTTTGATAATATTTCAATTTTGAAACTAACCGAAAGTAAATTCGCTTCCGAAGTAAGCTCGACCACTATTAAACCAGAAGTAAATAATATAATAAATATGAATATAAATTATGTTTTAGAATATGCTTCAGAAGATTATAACTTTAATTTCGAAACAGGAACTACGGCGGATAGCTGGATAAAAAAAGGAGCATTTGATTCCACAAATACAATTGCTAATGTCTTAAACATTTCTACTCCTGAAATAATGCAGGGTTTAAATTTGAATTATCTTGGAACAGATACAACACTAAATAATAAATATGGACTAGTTTTATCTACAACAGAAGGTTGTGTTGGATTTGCATCAAAAGATATCGCAATCAATCAGTTTGGGCTTTATAAAATTTCAGTAAATGTTAAATGTGATAATATTAATGGTAATGTTTATGTAAAGCTCGTAGAGAATGATGATATTCTTTTAATGTATCCTGAGTATGCTGATGACGAGTTTTATAATCCAACAACAAACTCCTTGAAACTTTCTTCTAATCTTGGAGATGATTTAGTAAATAACTATTCAACATTGAGTTTCTATGTTTCAGGGCACTCTCTTTATGATTCTTCGGTTAAATTGGAGCTTTGGCTAGGTGCTGATGATGACCTATCTAGTGGCACAGTCGTTTTCGATAATATCACAGTTGAAAAATTGAATTACAATGAGTTTAAATCAGTTTCAGCTGGAAATACTAATAAGGTTATAAAACTTACAACTATCACCTCTACCCCTTCAATTGAAAATGGCTTTTTTAACAGCGGTATAAATCAAGATATAAATACTTCATTTCCTATTCAAGCTGAACAATGGACACAATCTGTTAAAGAAAGTTCAACTTCGAATGTTTGGGGAATTGTAAACACTAACGAAGATAAATGGAATAATAACGGTTTCGTCTTAGCAAACCCTAAAAATCCAACTATTAAAATTGGTGGAACTACTATTACAACACCAATAACCGATACAAATAATATTTTAATGATATATAACAATATTCAATCATATCAAACAATTACAAGCCCAGAATTTAATACTGATAGCAACTCTTATTATTCTTTTGCCTTTGATTTTATGGCAATGAATTTTATTTCGAGTGGAAATTCTATTTTAAATATTTATTTACAAGATAATGATGGCAAAATTCTTTATGAAGATTTTGATGTTTATTCTAGTGCGTGGGAAAATTATTCTATAACTATAAAAACAGAACATTCTTCTAAAAAATTAAAGCTAATTTTGGAAGTTGGTAGTGAATCAGAACCCGCTTTTGGAATTGTTTATTTAGACAATGTTACTCTAACGAAACAAACTTTAAATGAAGAAGATTATACTGAAATAATTCAAAATAAAAATAATAATGTTTTAGACTTGTCTAATCTTGGCTTATATGTAAAGGGCAATGAGAAAAACGAATTCGGAATTTATGATGCCCTACTATTCAATGCCGAACTTGATATAGAAACCCAAGATACTCTTGCTATGGGCGGAGTTATAGATGAAGAAAACAATTTTAATATTAATTTCCCCGAAACAAATACAAACATTGTTAAAAATATGCTTGCTATATCAAATTTAGGGGTTGTTACTTATTCGTTAACTTCTAAGTCTGATTTAAAATTAACTGCAAATTCTTATTATAAATTTAGTGTTTACATTAAAACAGAATTTACAGAAGAAGTTACAGAAGAAGCTGATGATGACGAAGATAAAAAACATAATTTTGGTGCCGAATTTACTCTTAACGGACTCAAAGATGCATCTATGACAAGTATTAAATCAAACGGTTTCAATGAATATGTAATGTATGTTTTGGCAAGCAAAGAAACAACAGTTCAAGTTAAATTTGCTTTTACTAGCGATTGCTATGCTACAACAGGAAATGCCTTTTTTGACAACTTTAAATTTGAAGAAATTGATAAAGAACAATATGATAATGCAGTTGCTTCTGATACTGAGTTGATTTTAGCTGGCACTGATACAAGTGAAGATAATGAAGAACCAAAACCAGTTGAAGAAAACACTGGATTTGGTGCTGAAATTTGGATAGGAATTTCTACAATTATTATGACTGCTGCCATTATTCTTGCCGTTATACTTTCCTACCTTAGAAAATTAGATTTGAAAAAATATAAAGCTAAGAAAAAAATTGTTACAACTTATAATAGAGCAACAACGGTTTCACGAGATGTTGTTATAAAAGAAGCTCAGAACCGAAGAGATGCTGAAATTAAATTATTAAATGGTGATATCAAAGACCTTGAAAGTTATATCGAAAATCTTGAAGTGGATAACAAAGAAAGAATTGCAAAGCAACGAACTGAAAAGAAAATCACTAAAAAGTCTGAACGCGAATTTAAAATTTATGCTAATGCTCGTGGGAAAGCCTTAAAAGACATTGATAAAATTAAAGAAAAAATTAATAATATAAATTCACCAGAGTGGTTATTGCAACAAGAAAAATTAATAACGGCTGAGAAAGCAAAAGCCAAAAAAACAAATAATTTGAAAGATACTATTTTAAAGGACAAAAAAGATATTACTAAAAATGAAACTTTAAAAGAAAAAGAAGTTACTTTGGAATCTGAAACAAAAACAAATAAAGAAACAGAAACAGAAACCAAAAACCAAAAACAATGATAAAAATTAACTTAATAAAAATTTTTTAATAAATTTTAAACAACATTAATGAATACTTGATTAAATGTGCATTTCTTAGATTTACTATGGATGCACATTTTTTTATTTAATGAAAACTAATTAATTCGTAATATGTTTCAAGCATCATCATTAATGTTTTTAAGATGTTCTTTTATAGTGGCAAGAGCCTTTGTTTCTAGCCTAGATATGTATGACCTTGAAATTCCTAGCTTCACAGCAACTTCTCTTTGCGTTAACGCAGGAATTCCGCCTATACCATAACGCATTTTTAAAATGTCTGCTTCTCTTTTACTAAGAGTGCTATCAATCAATTTACATATCTTTTCGGTTACAATGTTATTCTCAACTATACCGTAAATTTCATCATCTAAGGATGGAATGATTTCTAATAATTCCACTTCGTTTCCGTCTTTATCTTGCCCTAGGTTTTCTTGAAGAGATATCACTTTTTTGTGTTTTTTGTTAACTCTTATTAGCATCAGAATTTCATTCTCAATACATCTTGCTGCATATGTGGAAAGCTGAGTCCCTTTACCGTATTCGAATGTGTTTATTGCTTTAATTAACCCAATTGAGCCTACCGAAAGCAAATCATCTGCTTCACCAGCTCCTGAATATTTTTTAACAATATGTGCTACTAATCTTAAATTATGATTGATTAAAATATCTTTCGCCTTTTTATCCCCACTCTTGAATTTACTAAAATACATTTTCTCTTCTTCCAGTGTTAACGGCTTAGGAAATCCTGATGCGTTATTAATAAATGAAGAGAATAATAATATTCTATTCATAAACAAGATAAAATTTTCAAAAACCAAATCAGTCCTCCAAACATAAAAAATAGCACACCCTTTGGTATGCTATTATATATGCTTTTTATTGTCGATTTTTGCTTGTACAGTGAAAACTATTGTTAAAAGTTTATCTTAAATTAAAATAATTTAGTCGAAAGTTTAAAAAATTTAAAATAAATTATCAATAAAATCTTTGGAATCAAACGGTTCTAAATCATCAATTTCTTCACCTAAACCAACAAATACAACAGGCACTTCATATTGATTTATAATTGCAATTACTACTCCGCCTTTGGCAGTGCCATCTAGTTTGGTTAAAATAACTCCATCTAATTTCACATATTCATTAAAGGTTTTTATTTGTGAAAGTGCGTTCTGCCCTGTTGTTGCATCTAAAACAATAAATGTGTATTTATTTGCTTCGCTATATTCTCGGGAAATAACTCTGTCTATTTTGCTAAGTTCTTGCATCAAATTGGTTTTAGTGTGTAATCTGCCCGCCGTATCAATAATCAAAACATCTGTGTTTTTTGCTTTTGCACTTGAAATCCCGTCAAACACAACAGCAGCTGCATCGGCCCCTTCTGCCTGTTTAATTATTTTTATTTTATTTTTTATAGCCCATTGCGTAAGTTGTTCGGATGCAGCAGCACGAAATGTGTCGCCTGCAACAAGATTAACTTCTTTGCCTAAATTCTTAAAATAATGTGCTAATTTTCCTATGCTTGTGGTCTTGCCGACACCGTTGACTCCTACAATTGTAATCACAGCAGGATATTTAAATTCAAAGACATCGTTTGACAAGTTCTTTAATAATATGCCTTTCAACAACTCTCTTGCATCGTTAGTTTTTTGGATTTTGTTCTTACGAATTTTTTCTTTAAGTTGGTCTATTATCAACTGACTTGTATGAATGCCTATATCACTTGTTATTAAAATTTCTTCCAGTTCTTCAAAAAAATCATTGTTTAGTTCACGCTTAAAAATTGCATCTAACCTTCGCTTTAAAGCATCCCTTGTTTTACTGAGTGCCTTTGCTATTTTTTTAAACAGCGCCATCTAAATTATCCTCCCCTTGCTCGCCTATATTCATTATTGCTTCACTTAATTTAACCGAAACAATCCTTGAAACACCTTTTTCTTGCATTGTAACCCCATATAAGCTGTCGGCAAGCTCCATTGTTGGTTTTCTGTGCGTGATTACAATAAACTGAGTTTCATTGGCAAATCGTCGTAAGTATTGAGCAAATCTTTCCACATTAGCTTCATCTAATGCCGCCTCAATTTCATCAAGCAAGCAAAACGGCATTGGCTTTAATTTTAATATTGCAAAAAGAATTGCAATTGCCGTTAAGGCTTTTTCGCCGCCACTTAAAAGCGTTATGTTTTGAAGCTTTTTTCCTGGTGGTTCAGCAATTATATCCACTCCTGCTTCTAACACATTTTCCGAACCGACAAGTTCGAGTTTTGCATTTCCACCGCCAAATAATTCTTTAAAAGTTATTTTAAAATTATCATTGATTTTTTGGAATTCCTGAGAGAATCGGCCAGTCATCTCCATCGTGAGTTCGTCAATTGCTTTATTTGTATCTTCTTCGGCTTTTTCTAAATCTTGCACCTGAGATGACATATCTTCATATCTTTCATATACAATTTTACTATCTTCAATTGCATTTACATTAACATAACCAAGTTTTGAAATTTCTTTCTTCAATGTGCTGATTTCACTTAATGCGTTAGGCATTTTGAAATCATCTTTTTTAAATTCTTTACAAGTGCTATAAGTGAGTTCATACTCCTCGTAAATTCTTTGTTGCATAGTTTCTGTGTCGGTTTCCAGTTTAGATAATTCTGTTTCCGCCTTGTATTTCTTATCATTAACACGGTTTATTTCCTGCAAAACTTGTTCTTTCTTATCATCAATAACTTTTAATTGTTCTTGATGCTTTGCCTTGTCTTTCTCTAAACTTTCCTGTTTTTGCTTTATGGTATCTAGCTTTTGTTGGCTTTCTACATCAGTGCTAGCTTCTTGGAGTTTCGAAATTTTATCCTCTTGAATAACAATAAATTCATCATTGTCTTCAAATTGGCTCTTGTTTTGCTTTATGTTTTTTTCCGCTTCTTGAATTTGATTGTTAATTCTAATAAAATCTTGCTCCAAAGAATTTATTTCAGTTCTCATTTCAGCAATTTTTACAGCTTCGGTTAGTTGCGTGCTATTCTTTTTTTTATCTAGTTCTTCTGCCTGTTTTTTAACATCTTCCAGTTTTTCATTTAAGGTTTTGATAAATATTTTCTTTTTCTCAAACTCTTCATTAGCTTTTTGAATTGCCGTGGCTAAAACATTTATTTCTCTTTCTCTACTAATTAAATTCACGGCATTTGATTTGCGAGAACCGCCCGTCATTGAACCTGTTGGGCTAATAACATCGCCATCTAAGGTTACAATTTTAAATGCGAAATGCGAGCCTTTCGCCATATTCACAGCGGTTTCCAAAGTGTCAACAATTACAGTTGCTCCTAATAAATTTCCAACAACATTTTTTATTGTATTATTAAAAGAGATTAAATCACTTGCGATTCCAAAGCAACCTGAAACAGATAATAATTTTTTGGTTTCCGCAGATAGAAATCTAGGTTTTATTGAATTGACTGGCAAAAAAGTTGCCCTGCCTAGCTTATTTTCTTTTAAATAATTAATTAGACTTTTTGCGTCTTCTTCATTGGTTGTAACTATGTTCTGAATTGCATTTCCAAGAGCAACTTCAATTGCAGTTTCATATTTTTCTGGCACTTTTATAAGAGAAGCCAAAATCCCAATCATTTTATTTTTTAAAGCACTGTTTTTCTGACTATCCTTTAAAAGTTTTCTGATTGCATAAGCATAGCCTTCAAATTCTGACTGCATTTCAGCAAGCAAGCGATGTCTGTTTTCATAAACTTGAATTTTAGCATTTATATTATATAAGTCTTCTTCTTCTTCTTTAACCTGAGCCATTAGTTTAATTACATTATTCTTTAAATTAGAGTGTTCTTTTAATAAATTTGAATATTCTCCAGAAGACTGCTCTAAAATTTTTATTTTTTCTAATAATTGTTTTTTGCGGTGTTCTTTTTGCTCGTTTTCCGCCTTATATTTTATTATACTGTTTTGATTATTTAAAATGTCTAAATCAATTTTATCATTTTGTGCTTTCAGTCCGCCAATTCTCTCTTTAATTAAATTGATTTCGCCTGTTTGCTTTTCAAGTCCGACCGTTAAAACTAATAATTCATTATTTGAAAATTTAATTTGCTCATCTAACCGATGTATTTCATCCATTGAATTATTGTATTTTTGATTTAAACCAACAATTTCAGTTTGCCTTAATGAGAGTTCTTCTAAAATACCGCTCATTTTAGTTTTTATCTGCTCTTTTACTTCTCCCATATTTTCATATTGATATATGTAGGCATTAATTTCTAAGTTTCTTAAATTATCCCTTAATTCTAAATATTTTTTAGCTGTTTCCGCCTGCTTTTTTAAAGGTCCTAGTTGTCTTTCAATTTCACCTAAAATGTCTTTAAGTCGGCTTAAATTATCACGAGTACGCTCTAATTTGCGTTCGGCTTCTTCTTTTTTTGATTTAAACTTGGCAATACCTGCTGCTTCTTCAAAAATTTTTCTTCTAACTTCGGGTTTACTTGAAATTATTTCATCCACTTTACCTTGACCTATAATTGAATAGCCATCCCGACCTATTCCCGAATCAAAGAATAAATTTATAATGTCTTTTAATCTGCACTGGTTTTTATTTATTAGATATTCACTTTCGCCACTGCGATACAGTTTTCTTGTAACTGCAAGTTCATCGTAATCAATGTTAAAATATCTGTCTGTATTGTTAAAATTTAAAGTAACTTCGCAATAAGAAAGGCTTTTTCTTTTTTCTGTTCCACTGAAAATAACATCTTGCATTGAAGTGCCACGAAGATTTTTAGAACTTTGTTCCCCTAGAACCCACCTGATAGCATCCGCCACATTACTTTTACCACAACCATTCGGTCCAACTATGGCAGTAATGCCGTTATCAAATTTAATTTGAATTTTCTCTGCAAATGATTTAAATCCGCTCAATTCTATTTTTTTAAAATACATCGTTGTTCCCCTATTTTTAATTACTTATAATTTCCTTGCTTTTATTTTTTAAATTTATAAATTAAAGCTTTTAATAATAAATAAAATCTTTACTATTCATTTAAACAAATCCCGTTTACTCTCTGATAAAAGTATGGCAGATTACTACCCACCTACTCTGTGCAAAGCACAGGAGTTTTTTACTCTGTAAATAAGACTTTCAACTGAATTAAGCAAACTGATTTAAGCCACTTGATACGAAAGCTAGCTAACTTAGTTAATATATTCTCACTTAAAGACTTTTACAGAATTTAAACTAATAAATTTATTCCAAATCACTCGCTTCTATATTTAAAGAACTAATAATCTTTTCAATTTTGTCATTGGTGTTTTTATTAGCAACTCTAACAGCTTGCTTGATTGTAATTAAAATTGATATCGCATCACTATTGCCGTGTGCTTTAAAAATCGGTTTCTTGCAACCTAAAAACTGTGAGCCACCATACTGTTTATAATCTAGTGAATTTTTTAATTTATTAAAGGACTTTCTCATGAACAAATATCCTAACTTAGAAAAAAAAGATGATTTAATCGTTTCTTTAAGATTATCTAATATAAATGAAATTGTACCTTCAATTGATTTAAGAATTAAGTTTCCCGAAAATCCATCAGTAACTAAAACATCATAATCTCCACTCAAACAATCACGAGCTTCTACATTGCCAACAAAATTTATCGGCATTTTTTTAAGCATTTGAAAAGTATCTTTTGTTAATATATTTCCCTTAGCCTCTTCCACTCCAACATTTAAAAGAGCTACTCTTGGCTTCTCAACATCATACATCGAACTATAATAAACAGAACCCATTATTGCAAAATGACAAAGATTAATCGGCTTGCAATCGGCATTTGCTCCGCAATCTATAAGCAAAACACTCTTATTTGAGATTTTTGTAGGGAGCGAAGGAGCAAGTCCTGGCCTAGAAACACCTTTAATTCTTCCTACTTTTAAAATACCGCCAGACAAAATCGCTCCTGTGCTACCTGCTGAAATCAAGGCATCTATATCATTTCTTTTATTTAAAATATCAAGAGCCACCACAATTGAAGAATCTGGCATACTCCTTATTAGTTTTGCGGGATTTTCTTCATCGCAAGATATTACCGTGTTTGCGTTAACAATTTCAATTCTATCGCCGCTATAATTAAGCTTATTCAAGCATTCATTTAGTTCTTTTTGTTTGCCCGTAATCACAATATTTAAATCATCAATTTCGTTAATTGCCATTACACAGCCTTTAACTATTTCATATGGAGCTTTATCTCCCCCATAACCATCTACAACAATTTTCACTTTAACCTCTTTTAAATTAATTTTTACTTTATAAATAAAAAATAATTGATATTAAAATAATATCATATTCAAAAGCTTAAATCAACTTTTTTCTATAAAGGCAATAAATTGAAAATATGCCCCAAATATCTACTTGCCTTAATTAAAGAATAAAAAAAACCAATCAAAATATGATTGGGTATTTATTAGAGAAGATTAAAAAAGACTAATTTAAATTTAGTCTAAAATTTTTAAACTGCTTCTTGTTTTTCTTTCTTTTTAGTTTCAATAACTTTTTTGCCCTTATAAACTCCACATTTTAAGCATACTTTATGAGGTTGCTTTAACTCGTGACAAGATGGACATTCAATTAAGGTTGGAGCTGTAATTTTAGAATTCTCAGATTTTCTCGAATTTTTTCTTGCCTTAGAAATCTTATTTTTAGGAACTGCCATTTTTTATTTCCTCCTGAATTTTTTGTTTTTATTAATAGAAATTTTTTCTTAAAACAAAATACATTTTTTGTATTTTTTTAGTAAGTCAAATTATACTTGAAATTTTACATATTGTCAAGTTTTTTATGTTAATATTGATGATATCTTAGATTAATTTAATTGAGCTTGAATTGATGTTATCGCAATTAGTAAGACAATCTCATTAATTGTTGTATTTCTGGTTATATCGTTAACTGGTCTTGCAAAGCCTTGCGTTACGGGGCCTATGTATGCAAAGCCGCTTATATTATGTAATGATTTTGCTAGTAAACTACCTGAATTAATATCTGGGACAATCAAAATATTCGCATCGCCCTTTATAGGTCCGTTTATATTTTTATTTTTACAAGCTTGTGGCGATACTGCCACATCAAGTTGAAGTTCGCCATCGGCAATTACATCGGGTGCTATCTGTTTAAATAACTCTGTGCTTTTTCGCATTTTGTCAACACTTTCGCCCTTTGCACTCCCCTTAGTCGAATAAGATAAAAATGCAACCTTAGGCTCTGATATGAATAACATCTTCCAAAAATCAATCGAGTTCTTGGCTATTTCGACCAAATCTTCTTCATTAGGATTTTCCACTAATGCACAATCGGCAATTAGAATTGGACGAGTTTTAAACAAACCTTTTTTTATAAAAAACAGCATACTGGATGAAACCAACTTACTTGCAGGGGCACACTTTATTAACTGCAATGCAGGTTTAAATGTTGAAGCACTTGTGCTTTCACTTCCTGAAACCATACCATCAGCATAACCGTCTTTAACCATCATCGTAGCAAAACATATCGGGTCATCAATTAATTTTTCGGCTTCTTCTTTTGTTAAGCCTTTTGACTTTCTGGCTTCATACATTTCTTGAATAAATACTTCTCTAAGCTCGGAAGTTTTTGGATTTACAATTTGAAGATTTTTATCTTCTAATGAACTATATCTTAAAAACAACGCACTTTTATCGCCTAGAATAATTGCCCTTGCAAGCCCTTTTTGTGTGGCTATTTTTACCGCTTCAATAATCCTGTCGCTAAAACCTGCCTCTGGAAATACAATTGTTTTTACATCTTGTTGTGCCATACTAAAAATTTGCTTCTTTATATTCATTATCGAATTGCCTCTCATCTTAAAGTTTTATTTAACCTTATTACAATAATGCCACATTTTACATATTTTGCTTAACTATTTTGATTTATATGTTTTATAGTACCCTCATTTATTTGGTTAATCATAATACATTGTAATAACTTTATTATTATAACTAATATACTAAATTATGTCAAGAGTATTAAAAAAAGCATATTGGCTTTTATCTGGTCTAATAATTTTAATTATAATAGCATTGGCTTTAACTCCTGATATATATATTAATGCCTGCTTTCAAGGAATTCTAATTTGGGCCACAGTTGTTCTGCCGTCAATTTTCCCTTTTTTATTTTTTACCAAAATTCTAACAGACTTGCACATAATAAACATTATTGCAGAAAGATTTACTATTTTTACTAAACTATTCAGAACTCCGCCTATCAGTGCATACGCGTTTTTAACCAGCATTCTTTCTGGTTATCCTGTTGGGGCAAAGATTGTTAGCGACTTATATGAAAATGGCAGTATTAACAAGGAAGACGCCTTTAAAATAACCACCTTTACTTCCAATTCAGGACCTATGTTTATCTTAGGCTCTGTTGGGATTGGTATGTTATTATCTAGAAAACTTGGACTTATTATGTTGTTTTCTCATATTATAGGAGCTGTTTTAAATGGATTGCTATATAGAAATCATAAAGAAAAAATAAACTCTTTTAATTATGTTAATAAAAACATATACAAGAGTTCTTTTCAATTAGCACAAACAATGTGGAATTCTATTTCTTCAATTTTAATAGTGGGCGGATATATTTGTATTTTTTTTGTTTTAATAGAAATGCTTAATTATCTTAATGTGTTTCCGATTATCTCATTGTTTTTTAGTTCAGTAACAAATTTAGATAATACTGTTTTACTTGGTATTTTAAATGGCATTGTAGAAATGACGCATGGTTGTATTGATATTGCAAAGCTAGGGTTAGAACAATTTTGGTCGACGATTATTTGTTGTGGGTTAATCACCTTCGGCGGAATTGCAACAATGTTACAAGCAATCACTTTTCTACAAAAATTTCAAATGAGATTTGGTTTTTTTATTAAACAAAAAATAACGCATACATTTTTTTCGGTTTTAATTTGCACTATGTTTCTTTTAATTTTTTAATAGAACACTTACATTAAACTAACAACTAAATTATATAAATTTATTTTTTTTAGTCTTAAAAATTATTTTAAAAATTTAATCACTTTTTTTATATAAATTCATATTATGATAACAAGGAGCAAATGCAAAAAACTCCTTGGAAAGAACAGAAGCTTATTCTAATCTTTTCTAGCCTGCTTTAAAAATTATTGATTGTTTTTTAAGTTTTGTAATTTTGATTTTTAGTGTGCTAATATACAAAAAAATAATGATTATAAAATGTAGAAAATTCAAAATTGAATTTTAGGTTAAAATTTTATGAAGGTTTGAAAATAAAATTTCAAAAATAAAATTTTTGCAAATACTGTAAATTTTATTAATAATGGTGCCGACAAGTGCACTTTGTAAAACACATTTACGGATTCATCTTCCCTTCCTTGAATTGCAAAATAAATACGAAAATATTTAAATTATTATATTTTAAATTTAAATATGTAAGAGAAAACTAAACTTTGGGGTTATCTTTGGCGTTGTTGATTAGGGAATTTTTAAAATCCTTTTTGCCGAAAACGGTACTTTTCACTCCGAGATTATTCTCAAAATAAATAAATTTGAATATTAAAATTAAACCGAAAAGTCCAATTATAGGATAACAATAATTAACAATTTTTTCAAAGCCAAAAAGGCTAATTAGCAGAACGGCAGAACAACATAGAAATGCCGTTCTGTTTTTTTCTTTGCTTTTAAAAACAGAACATATCGTATACAAAGCAACGAATAAAGATGTGATAATGCCGAGCAATAAAACAAACATAAATAAAAATGGAAAAGGTTCACCTAGTCTTAAAGTCAAAAGAACAAAAGGCATGCTAGCATCCATAGCAACCGCCCCGTTTGTAATTAAGCAAATTATGCAAATTAGCAATACAAAACAAATGATTAAAGTGGCGAAAAAACTAACTTTTTTTATTTCTTTTTGGTTCAAACTTCTGCCAGCTTGTATGGGAATAAAATATGAAAGCAATATATTTGCCATAACATAAATTATAATTGAAATAGGTAAAATGTAAGCGTGTGTTGAACTTGGAATGTATGCAACATCGGTTACAGGATTAATCGTTGAATAGACCGAGTAAATAATCAAAAGGATTATTACCAACGGAATTAATATAACATTTATTTTATAAAGGCCTTTAAGTCCAGATTTTAAGACTAGAAAACTAATAATAAAAATAAATATATGAAATATAAATGTTGGAACCTCTATCAAGTTAGAACTTAAAACTTCAACCGCACCAGAGAACATAGCAGACGCATAAATTATAAAAATTGCTATGATTGTAATATTAAAAAATATTGAACAGTCTATTTTTTTATTAATGTCTAGAATATTTTTATAACTATTCTTAGAACCAATAGTTAAAAACATTTTAAAACAGTAATAGAATAATATAAAAACAATAGGCAAAAAATATAAACTGGTGTAGCCAAATATAGCAAAAAACAACGAAAGCTCTCTCCCGCTTGCAAAACCTGCTCCAATTATACTACTAATAATCAAAAAGACGCTAGGTAAAATTTTTCTCATAGTATATTTATATGGTTGATTTTATTAATACATTACCAGCTTTTGAGTAAGCTTTTATGTCTTTTTAATGAAAATACTGGAAAAACTAAAATAATTAAAATTAGTCAAAAAATTTCTGATTTAAAATAAAAAACACTAACAAAGTTAGTGATTCTTTATTTTTTGAACTCAATTGAAAAAAGTCATAACAGATTATTAGCATTAAGTTCGAATATGTAGTGCTTGGTACCCTCAAGGGGAATCGAACCCCTGATTCCACCGTGAGAGGGTGGCGTCTTAACCCCTTGACCATGAGGGCAAAAAACCTGAGCTTTTCGAGAATAATAGCATATATATGATAACAAGTCAAGCCAAATTTTTTATATTTATATAAAAATCAACTGTTTTTATGTATGGATTTAATAACTTATATTAGTAATTTTTATTGCTTTTGAATTTATTTTAATTTATATTATAAATAATTAAATCATTCGGCTAAAAAGACATCTTTTTATAAACAATTCTAATCAAAACAATCTTTTGAGCTAGTTAAACAGAAACAGAGAAAGCTCAGTGCCGTAATCAATTCGTTCGAATAAATTCTCACTTTGAAAGCCCTTAGCTCGTTTCAAGTTCTTGCAAGTTTATTTTGTTTAATGAAATGCTTCTTTAATATGGTTGATTTTTTCACCACAAATTTCAATAACATCAAAACGGATATCACTAACTTCTGTTCTTGTTAGCCTCAGATATTCCAATGCGCCTTTTTTAATTTTGTTTTGCTTCGCTCTATTAACTTCTTCCTGCGGAAGTCCGTAATCTAAATTAGATTTAATTTTAACTTCAATAAAAACAATTTCTTTTTTTAAGCGGGAGATAATATCGATTTCGCCAAAAGAATTTGTAAAATTAACTTCCAAAATTTTATAGCCTTTATCTTTCAAAAATTTAACGGCTTTTATTTCTCCAACTTTTCCTAAAATGTGTGGTTTATACATAAAAATTTAGGCTTTTTATTTAAAGCAAAGTTATGTTGCCTAATCTCCTTTTTCTAAAATCATCTAGAATCATTATCGAGATTCGGTCGTAATCTATGCTTCCGCCCTTTGTAACTAAATTTTTAGATATTGCAATTTGCTTAATTTTTTCATAAGGGGTTCCACTTAGCTCAACATTATATCTTAAATTTAAAGCATTTGGATACTGCAATTCAATATCTCTAATTAGTGCTACTGCAAGTTCGTTTATATCTAAAACCTTATCGCTAATACTTCCTATGTAAGCTAAAAACCTTGCTGATTTCTCATCACTTAAATTTGGTTGCAGTGTTCCGGGGGTATCTAAAATTTGTATTTCTCTGGAAATATTTACCCATTGTTTGCCTTTGGTAACACCGGGTCTATTCCCCGTTTGAGTTTTTGCCTTGCCACACAAATTATTTACAAAAGTACTTTTTCCAGAATTTGGAATTCCTAGAACCATTGCTTTTATATAGGTATTTAACCCTTTGTTTTTATTTTTTAAAATTTTTTCTTCACCTAGGATTTTTATTTTTTCAAGAACCTTTTTTACTGCCCCCGAAGCAGTACTGTTGACCTCTACAATTTGAAATTTGCTTTTAAAATGCAGTTTTAAACTTTCCTTAACTGCTGCTATTTTAGATGTATCCGCCATATCAATTTTATTTAAAACAACCAAGACAGGCTTGTTTGCAATTATTTTATCGAACTCAGGATTTAAACAGGCAAGCGGTGATCGGGCATCTAAAATATAAAGAACCACATCAACATTTTTCACTTCAACTTGCATTACCCTTAAAGCCCTTGTCATATGCCCCGGAAACCAGTTTATTTTCATATCTCACCTTTCGACCTTTAATATTTTATTATGTTTGATTTACTAATGAAAAACCAAAATACAAAGTTCAATTCGCTTAATCGTTTTTTAATTTTCTTATATATTTATTATATAAATCATTACGGCGTTCTTTTGTAATTTTTAAAGATTGCTCTTTTCGCCACTCATTTACTTTTTGATGATTCCCAGAAATTAAAACCTCAGGCACTTTTAATCCCTGAAACTCTTGCGGTCTAGTATACTGCGGATATTCTAACAATTCATTTGAAAAACTTTCTTCATCTAAGGAATTTTCACTTATAACATTAGGAATATATCTGCTAATTGAATCAATAATTGCTAGCGCAGGAATTTCCCCGCCGGTTAAAATAAAATCTCCTATCGAAACTTCTTCATCAACACAAAGGTCAATGATTCGCTCATCCACCCCTTCATAATGCCCGCAAATTATTATTAGATGTTCTACACTAGACAAATTTTTAACTTTTTGCTGATTAAATATTTCGCCTTTTGGCGACATTAAAATGACCTTTGATTTTTCGGTTTTTAAACTATTAACAGAATCAAATATCGGTTGCGGGCTGAGTATCATTCCAGAGCCACCACCATAAGGATAATCATCACATTTTTTGTGTTTATCTGTTGAAAAATCTCGGAAATTAATTACATTAATATCAATTATTTTACTTTTTATTGCTCTGCCTAAAATGCTATATTCAATGCAATTAAACATTTCAGGAAAAAGCGTTAAAACATCAATTTTCATTTTAATTTCCTTTGTTTTAGAGTTATTTTTAATTAATTTTATTTATTGCTTTATCTCAAACTTTATTTTCTTCATATAAATCTTGATTTATAATTGCAATCTGATTTTTAAGGTCAACTCTTAAAAATATTTTTTTAATAAAAGGCACTGAAAATGTTGTATAAGATTCTTTGATTAAAAGAATATCTGTTGCTCCGTAATTTTCAATACTTAAAATATCCCCTATATATTTTCCACTAATATTTTGTACTTTCAAGCCTATTAAATCTTCAATAAAATAATTATCTGGCTCATTCTCTCCATATTCTTCTTTTGTTATGTATAAAATTTTATTTCTAAAATTTTCAGCCAAATCAATTGTGTTAATATTTTCTAATTGTATATAAGAAAATCCCAGACGATAAATGCTTGAGATAACTTTATAATTTTTATTATTACATATAACATTGCTTAGGTTCGAAAACAAATCAAACTTTTCCGTTAGAACCTTGCATTTTAGCTCGCCCTTTAAGCCTTTTGGTTTTAAAACCTTGGCTATGGAAATTTTTTCCATTTTATTCACCGACTTTAATTAAATATTTTTTGCCAGTTTTATTTGAAATAGATTTCACAATTGTTCGAACACTGTTTACAATTCTTCCACCTCTTCCTATAATTTTACCTAAATCATTTGAATTAACTTTAACCGATATTGTTATGATATTGTTATTTTCTTCAGATTTTACTTCGACTTGCTCAGGTGAATTAACCAAATGCTTGGCAATGTAAAGAACTAATTCTTCCATAATCTTCTCCATTATTTTGTTACTAATTTAAATTTTTTACTGTCTTTTTCTTTTACAATAATACCAGCTTTGGCTAAAATGTCTTTTGCTGTATCTGTCGGTTTTGCACCATTGTTTATCCAAGTTTTAACTTTTTCGCCGTCTATTTTAATTTCAGCTGGATTTGTTAAGGGATTGTATGTTCCTAAAATCTCAATGAATTTTCCATCTCTCGGAGATTTGGAATCTGCTACTACTACTCTGTAAAAAGGTGATTTTTTATCCCCCATTCTTGTTAAACGAATTTTTACTGCCATTTTTTTATTTTTCCTCCATATTTTTTTATATATCTTCATTAATTTTTTTAATGTTAATATTGTTTTATTACCTTTAAATTTTAAAACTTAAAGGCACCTCTTTTATTTTTGAATTGTTTCATCATTTCTTTAGATTGCTCAAACTTTTTAATTAAAGAATTTACATCTTGAATAGTTGTTCCGCTACCTTTTGCAATTCTTTGTCTATGACTGCCTTTAATAATTTCAGGATGTCGGCGTTCTTTAATAGTCATACTTTGAATAATCGCTTTATTTTTTTTGATTTCGTTTTCATCCACATCAAAACCTTTAAGTTTCGAACTGATATTAGACGGCAACATTTGCATTATATCTTTAACATTGCCCATTTTTTTTAAGTTGTCAATTTGCTTTAAATAATCTTCAAAAGTAAAAGAATTTTCTCTTAAACTTTTCTCTATCTCTCTTGCTTCTTCATCAGTTACGGCATCTTGTGCTTTCTCAATTAATGTAAGAACATCGCCCATACCTAGAATTCTGGAAGCTATTCTTTCGGGATAAAACGGTTCAATATCCCCCAACTTTTCACCTATACCGCTAAACTTAATAGGCTTATTTATAACCGACTTGATTGTAAGTGCTGCACCACCACGAGTATCACCATCTAACTTAGATAAAATAACACCAGTAATATCTAATTTATTATTAAATGCCTCTGCTACGGTTACAGCATCTTGCCCAGTCATTGCATCCACAACTAAAAGAATTTCAGTTGGTTTAATTTCTTTTTTAATTTGTTCAAGTTCTTTCATCAATTCGTCATTTATGTGTAAGCGACCAGCAGTATCTATTAATACTGTATCAAGCCCTTGCTTTAATGCGTGTTCAATTGCCTGCTTTGCCGTTTTAACTGGATTTTGCATTCCTCGTTCAAGCACTTCAATATTTGTTTGCTTGCCTATTACTTGTAATTGATTTATTGCCGCAGGACGATAAATGTCGCAAGCAACTAACAACGGTTTCTTACCTATCTTTTTGAGATAAGCGCCAAGTTTGCCACACATTGTGGTTTTTCCTGCACCTTGTAAACCGCATAAAAGAATTACTGTTGGTGGCTTTGAAGATACTTTTAATTTTGAATTTGTAGAGCCTAGAAGTTCAACCATTTCTTCATTTACAATTTTAATGACTTGTTGAGAAGGCGTTAAACTTTGCAAAACTTCGTTACCAAGTGCCTTTTCTGTTATTTTTGCAATGAAGTTTTTAGCAACCAGATAATTAACATCGGCTTCTAAAAGAGCCACGCGAACCTCACGCATTGCCTCTTTAATTTCAAGGGCAGTTAATTTGCCACGCTTTGACAACTTGCTAAAAATATGTGCTAATCTCTCGCTTAAATTAGAAAATAATGCCAATGATTATATCTCCTCTAAATTTTTAATTAAATTATTCGAATAATCTAATTTTATTAAAAACATATCAATTAAATTTGGGTTGGTACATTTTTTTTTGCTTTCAGAAATTAAATTTTGTAATTCATAATTATTTTGATATAATTTTTTTGAAATGTTTTTTAGACTTTCAAGTTTCACACAAAACCCAAAATCATTTTCGAGTTTCTGCAATTTTTGTGTACAAAGAGTAATTAAATTAAAAATTGCTTGCCTAGTTACTTGTTTTATTTCTGCAATTTCAGAAATTTGTAAATTTTTATATAAATAATAATTTAAAATTTCTTGTTGATTTGAGTTAAAATTATTCTTATAAATATCATAATATTTTGTTAAATTAATTAAATCATCTAATTGCATAATCTATCACTCCGTAAACACATTTTAGTTTACAAAACAAATATAGCATATTTGTTTTATTTTTGCAAGTTATTTATTAAAAATTTATGGAATAAGTTTTAATATTATGGAATTTACAACTCCGAAATATTCTTCATTTACGAACAAGTTTTTATTTGTAACAGATATTAAATGATTTTTTGTTAAAAAATTTATTTCGTTTTCTTTTTCTTTTAAAATATCGAAACCTAAATCTTTTAAAACTTGCAAATTTATGCCCGACTTTATTCTTAGAGAAAGCATAATATACTCTTCTATAATTTGAGAATCCATTAAACTTTCTGTTTTTTTAATTTGTGATTTATCGGGTGTGCTAATATACTTTTGAATATCTGATGTGTTTTCAATTCTTTTGCCATCTATGTAACTGTGAGAAGCTACTCCAAAACCTAAATATTCGCCACTATGCCAATAGTTTAAGTTGTGATTGCATTCATATCCACTTAAAGCAAAGTTGGAAATTTCATACCTATAAAAACCCAAGTTTTTTAAAATTTTAACAAGTTTATTGTATTGTGTTACACTCTCATCTTCCTTTAAAGGCTTAAACTTTTTATTTTGGAAATCAATATACAACTTTGTGTTTTCTTCCAGCATTAACATATAAACTGAAATATGTTTAAGCCCTAAATTTTTTAATTTTTCAATATTTATTATAAATTTTTCATAATCAATTTCGGTTACGCCTATAATTAAATCAAGACTGATATTATTAAAACCAGCTTGCTTTGCCATTTGCACGGAACTAAAAATATGAGAAGATTTATGCTTACGACCTAGCAATATTAAAATTTCATCGTTAAAGCTTTGAGCCCCGAAACTGATTCTTGTAAAGCCTGAGTTTTTATATGCAGTTAGTTTTTCCATATCAACTGAATTAGGATTAACTTCAATGCTTATTTCAGCATTATCATTAATATTGAAAGATTTTTTCAATAATTTAAGTATATTAAGAATATATTTTACATTAACACATGAAGGTGTTCCGCCGCCAAAATAAATTGAATTAACAGTTTTTTGTTTGCATAGTTTATTGTCAAGAATTTCTTTTTGAAGGTTCTCGAAATATTTCTCTTTTATTTCCTCATCGTAAACACCAGAAACAAAATTACAATAGAAACATTTACTCTTGCAAAAAGGTATATGAATATAAATTCCAAAATTTTCTTTGTTAGTATTCAAACTTACTTCCCTTTTTAAATTGCTATTCTACTAAAAGTCGAATAGTAATTTTTAACTAAACATACTTATTAAATTTAACTTTACCGTATTCGAATAACTTAAAAAAGCAATTATTCAAATCAATAATTCAAAATATTTAAATTTTATAATTTCTTTTACTAATCTTCTGAATCAGTTTTAAGTATGCTCATAAAAGCCTCGTTAGGAATTTCTACATTTCCTATTTGCTTCATTCGCTTTTTACCTTCTTTCTGCTTTTCAAGTAATTTGCGTTTTCGCGAAATATCTCCTCCGTAACATTTAGCTAAAACATCTTTTCTCATCGCACCTATTGTTTCCCTTGCAATTACTTTATTGCCTATGCACGCTTGAATAGGCACTTCGAAAAGTTGTCTTGGTATTACTTTTTTAAGTTTTTCTGCAATAGCCCTGCCACGAGAATAAGCTTTATCTTTATGCACTATTAAGGAAAGAGCATCGCAAAGTTCATTGTTTAACAAAATATCTAAACGCACTAAATCACTTGTTTGAAACCCTATTAATTCGTAATCTAAACTTGCATATCCTTTTGTACGAGATTTAAGTAAATCAAAAAAATCATATACCATTTCATTTAGTGGAAGTATATAATCTAGTCTAACTCGTTTTGTGTCTATATATTGCATATCTTTAAATATACCTCTTTTATCTTGGCAGAGTTCCATTATTCCGCCAACAAATTCAGGAGGGGTAAAAATGCGTAAATCTACTATTGGTTCTTCAATTCTAATTATCTCCTGCACGGAAGGCAAGTTTGTGGGATTAGACAATTGTATAATTTCATTATTTGTTTTGTAAACATTATAACTAACACTTGGCGCCGTTGTTATTATATCTAAATTAAATTCTCGTCTAAGTCGTTCAGTTATTATTTCCATATGCAAAAGTCCTAAAAAACCGCAACGAAAACCAAAGCCTAACGCCTGAGAAACTTCGGGGGTAAAATCTAAGGAAGCATCATTTAGTTTTAGTTTTTCAAGGGCATCTCTTAAATCGTTGTATTTAGAACCATCAATTGAAAAAACTCCGCAAAAAACAACAGGCTGTACTTTTTTATAACCTGAAAGTGGATTTTTTGTTGGGTTTTCAGCATGCGTTATTGTGTCGCCTACTTTAATATCTGAAACATTTTTTATGCTACCTGCTAAATATCCAACATCTCCAGCCTTTAAAATGTTTGTTATTTTCATTGATGGTGTAAAAACGCCTACTTCGGTAACTTCATAAATTTTTCCTGTCATCATCATTTTTATTTTTGTACCTATTTTTACAGAACCATCAAAAATTCGAATAAAACTTATTGCTCCTTTAAAATTATCATAGTAGCTATCAAAAATAAGAGCCTTTAAAGGGGCAACTTCATCTCCTGAGGGAGATGGAACTTTTTTAATAATTTGTTCCAAAACAGATTCAATGTTAATTCCTTCCTTTGCTGAAACACAAGGAATATCATCAATAGGCAAACCTAAGGCCTCTTTTATTTCATTCTTAACTTCTTCCGTTCTGGCACTTGGCAAATCTATCTTATTAATCACTGGAATTATTTTTAAGTCATTATCAATGGCTAAATAGGCATTCGCCAAAGTTTGAGCCTCAACTCCTTGACTTGCATCAACAACTAAAATCGCTCCCTCACAAGCCGCCAACGAACGAGAAACTTCATATGTGAAATCTACATGTCCAGGTGTGTCAATTAAATTTAATGCGTATTCCTTTCCTTCAAAAGTATAAAACATTCTTGTTGGAGTTAATTTTATTGTTATGCCTCTTTCTCTCTCAATTTCCATACTATCTAAAATTTGTTTTTCCATATCTCTTTGAGAAACCGCACCAGTCTTTTCAATTAATCTATCAGCAAGAGTGCTTTTGCCGTGGTCAATATGTGCTATTATACAAAAATTTCTTATATTATCCTGTCTATTCATTTTTTCCTTTTTAAAAAAGTGCCGCCTTTTTAGTTCTCTATATTTTTTTAAAGTATTTTTTTCAGAACTTTAATATCTCAATAAGTTTTATTATACATAAAATTAATAATTTTTTCAATAAAATGAATGAAATAATTTTTTTAAATAAATTAAAATAAAGATTTTAAAAATGTTTGGTTAAAAAAATATTCAGGTTAGCCCTGAATATTTTTTCACACAAATTATATAACTTATAATAAATTATTTAAGTTCAACTGTTGCACCTGCTTCTTTAAGCTTGGTTTCCATTTCTTTTGCTTCTGCTGTTGCAACATTTTCTTTTATTGTTGAAGGAGCTCCGTCTACTAAAGCTTTTGCTTCAGATAAACCTAAGCCGGTTATTTCTCTTACTACTTTAATAACTGCTATTTTGTTAGCTCCAATTTCCTTTAAACTAACTGTGAATTCTGTTTTCTCTTCAGCTTCTGCTGCTGCTCCTGCTACTGGAGCTGCTGCCATAGCAACTGGTGCTGCTGCACTTACTCCGAATTCTTCTTCTAATTGTTTAACAAGTTCACTTACCTCAACTACGGTAAGTTTTTTAATTTCTTCTACTATTTTATTAATATCTGCCATTTTAATTCTCCTTTATATGACTTTTAATTTTTTCGTTTTTTTTATTTTTTTGATATAGCATCTAATGCAGTAACTAATCCTCTCACTGGTGCATTTAGAACACGCACTGTTCTTGTGATTGGTTCTTGCAATAAGCCCAAAAGCATTGCAATAAGAGTTTCTTTTCCTGGTAATTTTGCAAGAATTTCAACTTTATTTGCTTCAATAACTTTGCCTGATAATATACCAAATTTAATTTTCAATTTTTTGTTTTTGTTAATTGTATTTAATAATATTTTAGGAATATTCACTTCGTCTTGATTAGAAAATGCAATGCCCGTGTTTCCTTCCAAAAACTTATCGCAACCGCTTATGCCTAATTGATTTAAAGCAATTAACATTAAACGATTTTTATAAACCTTATACTCGCCACCTGCTTCACGAAATGCTTTTCTCATTTCGAAATCTTCTTGAACTGTCATTCCAACATAGTCCACGAAAGCCACAGATTTTGCAGCAGTTATTTTGGTTTTTATTTCTTCTACAATTAATTTTTTTGCTTCTAAATTTGCGCTCAAAACAAACCTCCTTTCGTTTTTATTGAACTTTAATTTGTGTGGTAAAAAAACAATATCTTCCAAAGCCGAAAAAGAATGTTGGAAAATATTGTTAAGTTTCATAAATACATCTCTCTCTCGGCAAGTAACATTTAGTTTTACGCTAATTCAAGCACTTGCTGTCTTTGAAATCAAAGATAATGTTTAAATACAAAAAGCATTATAAATCATTTTATTCTTGTTGTCAACACATTTTACTTACATTGCTAAATATTTGTTTGATTATGAATTTTTGTAGTATAATCATTAGTTTAAATAAGTTTTTCTTGTATTAATTACAGAAAAATAAAAATAATAAAAAATATTTAAAATCACAGAAAGACTTTTGACTTATTTATAGTGTCGGGTATTGACAAATAAGCAAAACTAGTTTAATATAAGGGTGCTTATTGAAGAAAAAATCAAAGCACTTAGAGGTATTAATGGAAAATGACAATGTTGTTGATGTCGCAAAACAAATAAATGACACAACCTCGAATAGAATAAAACAAGAATTTTGTTTAATTATTCCTGATTTATTTAAAAAAATCCCAGATTATCAGCAAATTGAAAAAATAATTAAAAATCTTAATTCTTACAAAAACAAAAAATGCTTTTCTCATACCAGCAGAACAATTGATATTTATAAAATTGACTCAGTATACGGAAATATTATCGTTTCTTCTAATCAGCCTATTGAAGGCACAAATAAAGAAAAAACAAAATACAGAGATGTTGGTCAGTTTAGAATTGATTATCTGTCAATTAATAAGCCTAAGATTATTTCACCAACGACTATTTCAATTGAATTAAACTTAAAAATATATGATGAAATCTTGTTGGATAAGCTAGGTTCTTATACCAGCTTATTAAAATTAGAAATATTTAAAAAGCCTAATGCTATTAAGAGCTATAATGACATTGTAAACACAAATGCTATTGTTAGGGTAACAAAAGAAATGTCTTCTGATAAATCTTTTATTTATGAATACGGTTTAGGTGATGAGTTTAATAATGATGAACTAGATTTTGAAGATGACAGTTTTGAAGATTATTCAGAAAGTCCTTTAAGCTTTTCAGAAATTGAAGAAGAAAACCTTGCAAGTGGTTTAGATTCTACAAAGATTATGTATTATGACGGTAAAGGGCAATTGCTTGAAACAAGTAATAAAAAACATCAAGCAATTCAAATTCTAGGCTTTAAAAAACCTGATTTTGTTAAACAGATAGAAGAAATGATTGATGACTGGGATGATGTGTATCAAGAAACATTAGCGGGAAACGCTTCTTATTATAAAGACCTGTATAAAAATTCAGATAGAAGAGATTCAAGAGATAGTCAAAGATAATGAAAATCTAAATTTATTGTAAAAAGGAAAAGCAAAATGGGAAACAAAAGAAAGTTATATTCAAAATTGTTATCACTAACTAATTTATTTAAGCTAGAATCTGAAAAAGATAATGTTGATTTAATTATTAATTCTAAATTTCTTCCATCGTGGATAACAACTAATCCAAGTTTCGAAGGGGTTGAAAAGGTTTTAAACTCGGGGCATCCTTGCGGTTGGCAAAAAACTAAATTTGGAGAAAACGATATAGTTTATTCCGGTAAGGGCTATATAAAATGTAAACCAGAAATTGCAATGCCTGAGGAAAATTATTTAAATGAAAATGTTGAAGATTCTTTGGCTAGTTATAACTTTACAATACAAGCCTCAAAAAAAACTGGTGAAGTGTTGTTAGCTAACTTCAAGTTCGATATTTTAGATGAAGACTTAGATATGGCGTTATGTTCGTATCCTAAAAACATTCTTTTTGAAAAATTCAACAAACCAAAAACCGCTCAACTTATAGATAAAATGCTAGATGAGAACACAAATTATATTTTAGATGTGAACCAAATAATTCGTGTTACTACTTATGATTCGGTTTATTGTGAATATGACCTTTTATCATACAATAATGATAACAGAGTTAGTGTTAAAATTGATAAAGCTTATGTTTTATATTATGACAACAAAGGTAGATTTTTTAGCCCCTTTGAAGACGATTATACATCCTTTGAAATTATAGGGCAAATGAAAACACCAGCGGCAGAAGTTGCTGAGAATACACTTAAAATTTGGGGTGTTGATACTTTGTTCACACAAACACAAAAACAAAAACCACAGTATTCACAAGAATATGAAACAATGTTTCAATAAAAATTAATTTCAAACAAAAGATTATATACGGTACAGGTTTAATTGTACCGTTTTTTTATTATTATATAATATATCTAATCAGCTAAAACATTATATTTTTCAGCAACTTCATCTAAATTTATTCTACTTATTGAAATCTCATAGGCTGTTCTTGTTATAATACTACCATTCTCTAATTTCTTTTGGTAATCCCTACTTTGAATTCTTCCAACAATATTAATCTTTGAACCTATTTTCGCATCTTTGATATATCTTGCATTTCTGCCCCAAGCAATACAAGGCAAATAATCCGATTTATTATAAGCACGGTTAACAGCCACTAAAATATCGCAAATTTCTCGGTTGAAAGGTGTTGTTCTATACACTGGGTCTTTGCAAACAAAACCAGAAATTTCTACAATATTAGGATTCATAGTTTTATCGGAATTAATAATCTCTCGTGCGAACACACTGAGAACAAGTTTGCTTTTACTTCCATTAATTTTGTTGAAACTTCTGAACTGTCCTTTTATCCCTATTTCTTGGCCTACAACAATATTTTTTAGCATCTTTTCAGAAATTATCACAGGCAAAATGTCCATATGCTCAGATAATCTCGGCACAGAAAGTTTGACTTCATAAAAGCCTTCACCGAAGGTTTCGTGGCTGAAAATCGGTTCTTCTAGAATAGTTCCTATTAAAAAAGTTTTGTTGTTGTTTAATAATTCGTATTTCATTTTTTTCTCCTATTTATTTTTTTTATATTTCTCTTTTTAAGTAATTATTCCATAATATATATTGGCTTTAATTTATATTATTATATTGTTTTTTTTGCTTATCTGTTTTTTTCCTTTTTTATGTTTATGTCCCTGGGGTTTTATGCTGAACACCATTTCTGTCTATTGTGTAATCACTACTATAAATCAATTCCCCCACTGAAACAATTTTATAACCACGCATTTTTAATCTTTCTAATACCATTGTTAATGCAGGAATTATATTGTCTGAATTGTTATGGCATAATATTATTGAACCATTCTTTACACCGTTAATAATTCTTGTTGTTATGTCACCCGCTGATAATCCTTTCCAATCCAAACTGTCAACATCCCATTGAATTGGTGTCATATTTAATGATTCTATTGTATCAATTACAGTGTTGTTATATGCACCGAATGGACATCTGAAAAGTTTTACATCATCGCCTGTTACACTTTTAATCATATCATTTGCCAAAGTTATTTCTTCTTTTATCCGTTCTCTACCTAAGGTTGTTAAGTCGGGATGAGTATTCGAATGACATCCAATTTCTAGCCCTGCTTCTTTTATAGCTCTAACTTTATCAGGGTATTTATCAACCCAAAATCCTACTAGAAAAAATGTTGCGGTGGCATCGTATTCAATTAATGTGTCTATTATTTGCTGAGTTTTTTCTGCACCCCACGAAGCATCGAAACTAATCGCTACTGTTTTTTCGGTTGTGTCAACACTGTAAATAGGTAGTTTTTTAGTGGAATAGCCGAAGAATACTTGTGCGGACGCAACTCCGTTAATTCCTACTGTAAGCAAAATAGCCACTAAGAGCATTGCTAAGGTAAATTTAATTGTTTTTGATTTAACAATACAAAAATGCATCTTGCCTCACTTTTAATATAAACTAATTTACTTAGTTAGTAAAATTAATTTTTTATAGATTTTTGTTATAATTTTTTATTCTTTGTCGTTTTTTCTTTACAAAACTAATATATTATGTTTTTTTTATGTTTATTACATTTTTTCATTACTTTGTTGAAAAAGAATTAAACAATTAAAGTAATTTATTTGTTTAGTTTTTCACTTTCATATTTTAATGCAATATTTTTTACCGCTTTTATTAATTTTGTTATATCTGTATATGTAGTGAAAAAAGACATTGAGACTCTGACTATTCCTTGATGTAAGGTTTTCAATTCGATATGTTTTAAAGGAGCACAATGCAAACCACTTCGAACCATAATGTCATATTTTTTGTCTAAAATTTCAGCAACATCTACTGAGGGCATATCCCCAATATTAAAACATAGAATGCCGTTTGCATTATCGGGATGAGTATAAACTTTGATATTTTTTATTTTTGATAATTCATAATTTAAAAAGGTTGTTAAGTCTTCGATTTTTTCGTTTATTTTGCTAAAATTTTGAATTACAAACCTTAAACCAGCCCCTAGCCCTAGAATACTAGGAGTTGGCAATGTTCCACTTTCAAAGCACTCAGGAGCATATTTGGGTTGTTCTACACTGAAAGATTCAGTCCCAGTTCCACCAAACCTTATAGGCCTTAATTTCGTTCTGGAACTAAAAGCTAAAACCCCTACACCTTGCGGAGCATAAAGTCCTTTATGTGGCGAAAAAGCAAGTAAATCAATTCTTTGTTTTAGCATATTTATTTGTTTATGACCAATACTCTGAGCGGCATCAACTAAAAAAGTTATACACTTTTCATAACAAACTTTTCCTATATCATAAATGTCTGCTTCCATTCCGTCTACATTAGAAATATGGTTACAACAAATTAAATATGTATTAGGCTCAATACATTTCAAAATATCTTCCGCTCTTAATTTATCGTTCCTAGATGGCTTTGCAACTGTAACTTCAACCAATCCCTTAGACTTTAATTCAAAAATAGGTCTTAATGATGAATTATGGTCATTAGATGTGCAAATAATATGCCCGCCTTTTCGGCAAGAGCCTAAAATTGCAAGGTTTAAAGCATCTGTACATCCACTTGTAAAAATAACATTTTCAGGTGTTTCTGCCCCTATAAATTCGCTGATTTCAGCTCTAATACCAGCAACTTTCATTGCCGTTTTAACACTAAACGAATGTCCACTCCTTCCCGGATTTGCCCCGTATTTTGTAAAACTCTGATTAACTGCATTTATAACTTCTTTGGGTTTTGGAAAAGAAGTTGCACTATTATCTAAATAAATCATATCTTAACCTTTCAAATATTTTCTTACTATAATGATATGAAAGTAAAATTTATTTTGCTTTAAAACCAATAATTACACGAGTTACTTGAAGGAGAAACAATGAATTACACATTAGCTGTATTCAGAGCAAGAACGCAAACATTATTGTTTGTAAAATTATTGAATTCTTATGGCATTGCGGTTTCTGTTATAAATACACCAAGAAATTTAAATATTTCTTGCGGAATATCTGCCAAGTTTGCCTCTATATATTTAAACATTGCCGAAGACATTATAAGAAGACGAAAGTTTGATAGCTTTGCAGGATTTTACTCTGTTTAAGTAAGATAAATTTTACATATATTTAATAATAACAATTTCGGTTAAGTTTCAACTGAAAAATTCTATTATATTATCAACACAAATTCCTCTTTCTTTTTGTGCTATTAATGCTTGTTTTATAATGCTTTTTTCATTTTCCGTTAAGTATATATTATTTAACTTGAAACTCTTTAAAATGCGAATTCCACCATTTCTACCTTGCTCACAAATAACAGGAATTCCAGCAGAAGTTAATGTATCTAAATATCTGTAAACCGTGCGTTTGCTTATCTCAAATTTTTCAGCAATGATTTTTGCCGTTATCTTTTCTTTTTGAATTATAAATAAAAATATCCCAAATACTAAATATTGTTTTAACATATATCTCCTTGATATCTATAATCTATTATAAACATAAATATAGACAAAGTCAAACATATGTTCGAATGTTTGATGATTGTTTATAATAATCAAATAAAAAAATTTGATATACTTCAAGCTTGAAATTTCGAAAAGGCAACATTTATTTAAAAATTAGCTTTTTATTTTAATATTATTTTTTTTGCTTTTAAAATTGCTAAGAGCATAACTTTCATAACTAAAACAGCATTGTTTTTTCTTTTCAAATTTCAAAAAAGCAATGTCAATTAATTTATCTAACAAGATTTTAAAATCCATATTATTCCATAAATAATTTGCCAGCGAACCTGGAATGGTATTTATTTCATTTATAAAAATTTCATCTGTTTTACTGTTTACTAAAAAATCAACCCTCACTATCCCGCTACAACATAATTTTGAAAAAGCCATTTTTGTAATATTTTTAATTTTATTTTTAATATCTTTGTTAAGCTTTACATTATCTTTCCTTTCATATTTAACTGTTGTAAAATTTAAATATTTTTGTTCAAATGATAAAAACTTATCCCACGAAATAGGCTCTTCAAGCTCTGAAACTTCTATTATTTTTTCTTCATGACCTAAGCATGCACAATTGAATTCTCTTAAATTCTCCACCGCTTCTTCAACCAAAATCCTGTTATCATAATATTTAGCCACATCGACCGCCTTAATTAAATCAAGCTTGTTATTACATCTTGAAATGCCGATGCTACTTCCAAGATTCGCTGGTTTAACAATTAAAGGAAAACTTAAATCTTCTTTTATCTTGTTATAAATTTCTTCTTTTTTATTCGAGAAACTTTCGCTTGTAAACCAAGTATAATTTGTAACGGGCAAATTATTTATTTCAAAAATTTGCTTCATAATTATTTTATCCATGCAAATGCTACTACCTAAAACTCCGCTAGATGAATAAGGAATATTTGATAGTTCAAGAAGCCCTTGCAATGTACCGTCTTCCCCGTTAAGACCATGGCAACAGATTATAGCGACATCCAAAGTAGCAATTTTTTTAGTTAAAATTCCTATTTTTTGATATAGTACATTTTCGCCAGTAAGTAAAAAAACTTTTTTAAAAGAACTTTCATTAAAATTTAAAAAAATATCTACATTATTAAACTTATTACTAAAAAACCATTTTCCCTTTTTTGTTATGTAAATTGGAAAAATGTTGTACTTTTTCTTATCAAGCGAACAGATTGTTTGAATTCCTGTTATAATTGAAATGTCGTGTTCACTGCTAACCCCACCAAAAAAAACAGCTATATTCTTCATAAACTAAACTCCATTATTATCTATGCAAATGAGTATTAGTTTTGTTAACTGCAAAGCTGTTTTGCTTTTTTTGAAAAAATCAAGCGGACGGTTATTCGTAAACAAAAGTTTATCCCTTTTTGAGCCTATGAATATTTAAATGCAATTCTAGAAAATATTTTTAAGCTTAGATTGCAATAAACTTATGTTAAAAATTAGATATTTCTAAAATTAAAAAATTTTTATAAAATTTATTTAAACTTTTTTCGAACTAAATTTTTTTCCTTTCCATTTGTACTAGGCTCATAATATATCCTGTCTTTTAATGAGTTAGGCAAATATTGTTGTTTTATATATCCATTAAAATCGTGCGGATATTTATATTTCATGCCTTTTTGATTATTTAATACTGGATGATTTTTTAAGTAATCTGGAATGTTATCATCTTTAATATTTTGTGCATCGTTTTTTGCATAATTTAATGCCACAAATACAGAATTAGATTTTTCCGCCTCACAAGCATAAATAATTGCATGCGTTAAGGGTATCAACCCCTCGGGAGCTCCCATTTTTTCAATGGCATACATTGCACTTACAGAAAGCAAAAGTGCGTTAGAATCAGCCATTCCGATATCTTCACTTGAATGAGCAACAAGACGGCGGGCAATAACCAAAGGGTCAATACCTGCAAGAAGCATTCGCTGAGAATAATACAAAGCCGCTTCTGTATCGCTTCCCCGAATTGATTTGCAAAATGCACTTAACATATCATAATATTGATTTTCATCTATTGACAATGCCTTTTTTTGAATGGATTGCTCGGCAGCACTTTTTGTAATTATAATTTTTTTGTCTTTATTAAACGGAGTTGTTAAAACCGCGAGTTCAAGTGCATTTAAAGCCATTCTCACATCGCCCGAACTTGCCCACGCAAAATGTTTTAAAGCATCTTCTTCCACCTCTATCGGATAATCCCCAAGTCCTTTTTCGTCTTTAATTGCTCTCTTTAACGCTGAAATCACATCTTTATCATTTAATGCTTTAAATTCAAAAATTCGACATCTGCTAATAATAGCTTTTGTCATTGATGTAAAAGGATTTTCGGTTGTTGCTCCAATAAACACAATTTCGCCATTTTCAATTGCAGATAATAAATAATCACTTTGTGCCTTGCTCCAACGATGACACTCATCCAAAAGCAGATATGTTTGAGTTCCAAACATTCGCTTATTTATATTTGCTTGTTGAATTATGTCCTTCACATCTGAAACACCGCTTGAAACAGCACTTAATTTTTTAAACTCGCCTTTCATAACTTTTGTAACAATGTTTGCCAAAGTTGTTTTTCCGCTTCCAGGAGGTCCAAAAAAAATGCAACTCCCTAATTGATTTGCCTCAATTGCCCTTCTTAATAAGCACTGCTTGCCAATGATATGTTTCTGCCCTACAAAATCTTCAAAATTTGTTGGACGCATTCTTTCTGCCAAAGGCGGTTTTGTATTAAGTTTTTCTTGAAACGCACTTTGATTATTTTCTTTTTCCATATACTTATATTACCGCATTTTACTATAA
Organism: Clostridia bacterium; assembly: GCA_028708805.1. GTDB lineage: Bacteria > Bacillota > Clostridia > Christensenellales > UBA1242 > UBA5489. The sequence continues at coordinate 36,135 of JAQVYC010000010.1, forward strand.
AAGTAAATGAAATAATAATTTTAAGAAAATGTAATTCATTTGATTGTTTTGTTTTTAAGATTAAACAATTATGCTAGTTGAAACAAAAACAGCAAGGTTTCGCAAACAAATCTATTAATGAATTAATCGGTAAATATGCTCTTACTTAGTAACTTTTGTATTTTTTAGATTATAAATCTGTTAGGGAAGGTAGATTGAGCCCATAACCAAAGAATAAAAACATTCCAACTTAACAGAACTGAGGAGCTTCAAGATTACATTTGCAAGTCAAACTCATCATATTCTTTTAAGATTTTATTTGAAATATTTTGACAATTATAATAATTGATACCTCCAATAATCATTTTTTTTCGTTTACCTGATTTAACATAAATTGTTTTTAACTCATTTTCAAAAAACAATTTTAACTCATAATTAGCTAGTTCAGTTTTATTTATATAAATAAATTTTTCTTTTAAAATTAAAAACTTTTTAAACATAATTTCGTATATTTTAAGCGAACTCAAAGCCTTTTTTTTATGCAATTTAATTAAATCATAAAAAGTTATTTCTTTATTAAGTTTAAAAAAGTCATCATTTTTAATTGTGTTTGTGTTAATAATGCCTTGGTATTTATTTTTTATTCCTTCTAAAATTATCTGAGACGGAAGATATTTATTAAAGTAAAAATTTAATTTTTTATCGTTACTTCTAATTTTTAAATTAAACATTCTTTCCTGTTTTTTCAAAATAGAATTTTTAATATATTCATCACTTAAATTTAAAACATTTTCAGTAATATCATTTCCAAAATAAATACAGTAAAAATTTTCTGAATTTTTTTCAATTTTTATTTCAAGTATGCAACTTAATTCATAACTGTTCGAATTTTTTATTTTTGATAATTTAAAATTTTTTATTTTTGCTTTTGAATAAAAATGCCATTCAAAATTATTTATTAAACTTTTAATTTCATAATGGTTTCTTTTTTTTTGAAAATTTAGATAATCAAATTTATTAATATCAATAATTTTTATAAATTTTAGTTTGAAATATTTTACTTCTAATTCACTTTTTACATTAATAAAAAAATAATGTCCATTATAATAAGTCTGGTTTATTTCTAGGCAAATCTTTCTTTCTGTAAATTTTCTTTTTATGCAAAAATTCTCAAAGGTTATTTCCTCGTTGAATTTTCTAAGCGGGACAATTTCATCTGTCTTCTTTAAAACAATCGACTGTTTTCTTTCATAATTTATGTTTAAATTTATTAAATGCTCTTTCAAATTTTTTGCTATATCTACAACATTAAAAAATTTTGCTTCATCTTTAAAAAATGCTTTATACTGATTGATATCATTTTCTGTGTTAAAAAAAACAATTAAGTTGAAATTCTGTATTTGTTTTGCCAACCACAAATTTTTCACATAGTTCATTGAAAGGCTGTCAAAATATTCTAAAAAAATGGGCTTATTTAATTTGATTCCCGTGGGCTCAATTAAACTTATATAATTTTTTTCTGTATAAGTACTAGGCTGATTATTTCTTAATTTATCTAAAATTTTTGATACTCCAATACAGGAAAATTTACTTTCATTTGTTTTTTTCTTAAAGAAAAAATCATATTTCAATAACATACTTATTAGAAATAACAAACTGAAAATACAAATACTTAAATAAATTAAAAATAACATACTAAAATTTTTAACTTTATATTTTTTTTTATTCCTGACTTTTTGAAAGATAAAATAATTATGCTTATGATATTGTCATAAAAGAATTTTATTTTTAATATATTTTATAAAAAGGATGTTTATATGGATAACACAATTAGCCTCATTAATCAAAAACATTTAAACATAACAGGCGTGGAAAAAGTGAAAAATGTAAGCCCGAATGAAATAATTACCGAAGTTGACGGGCAAACCCTATTAATTTCTGGAACAGATTTAGAAGTACAAACTTTAGATTTAGAAAATTCTACAATTAGCGTTAACGGTTTAATAACATGCATTAAATTTGTTATAAAGAAACCTAATTTAATAAAAAGAATTTTTAAATAAAAAAAGAAATAATTTGATAAAA
>JAQVYC010000010.1:38298-41172 GCA_028708805.1 Clostridia bacterium
CTTATGACAAAAAAAATGGCGAAAACATTAGTTCTCTTTGCTACATTTATTTTGTTAGCTATGTTTGTTCTCGGAGTAATTCAATCAATTAGATTAAATTCTTTAATGTCTCAAAAAAGCGAACTGGAAAAAGCATATCATCTAACCGATGCTCAATATGAATTCACAAAAAATCCAGATTATCAAGAGGCTTTTAAACGGCAAGAAGGCGATTATGGCAATAAAGACGATATAATATACAATTAAAATAAAATTTTTCAAATTGAACTAACAATTAAAATTTATTATCAAATTAAGTTTGTTCGTTTTTTTGTTATATGAAATTAGCTTGAATACAAGTTCAAATGTTGTGTAAATTATAAATTTTAGTCAAAGTTAAATTCTTGTTGAAATTTTTAAAAAGTTAAATAATTTTAGACTTAATTATATGAACTTGCTTAAATTAATATTGATAAAGCCAACAAATAAAAAAGAACATACATTGCTGTATGTTCTTTTTTTACATTTAATATTGATAGTAATTAATTATTACTTAGAACTTTAAGTGTTATAAACCTTATTTGTTAATTACTGTGTAATTAACTTTTTATAGTTGGTTACTTTCGTAGCCAACTCAGCAAATTTGAATTCTATATAAAATAGATTTCTCGCTGTCGACTTTAAAGAAAAAACTCTTTAAAAGGAGGTGATCCAGCGGCACCTTCCGATACCGCTACCTTGTTATGACTTCACCCCAGTCATCGGTTTTGGCTTAGACGGCTGCCCCCCTTGCGGGTTAGCTCACCGGCTTCGACCACCCCCGACTCCCATGGCGTGACAGGCGGTGTGTACAAGACCCGAGAACGCATTCACCCCGACATTCTGATTCGGGATTACTAGCAATTCCGACTTCATGTGGGCGAGTTTCAGCCCACAATCCGAACTGGGATAGGTTTTTTGAGATTGGCTCCACATTACTGCTTTGCATCTCTTTGTATCTACCATTGTAGCACGTTTGTAGCCCAAGACGTAAGAGGCATGCTGATTTACTGTCATCCCCACCTTCCTCCGTATTATCTACGGCAGTCTCATTAGAGTTCCTAACTTAATATTGGCAACTAATGACAAGGGTTGCGCTCGTTGCGGGACTTAACCCAACATCTCACGACACGAACTGACGACAACCATGCACCATCTGTTTTGATGTTATATTGCTATAAATTCAACTGTTTCCAGTCTATGCATCAAATGTCAAGTCTTGGTAAGGTTTTTCGCGCTTCATCGAATTAAACAACATGCTCCACTGCTTGTGCGGGTCCCCGTCAATTCCTTTAAGTTTCAACCTTGCGGCCGTACTCCTCAGGCGGGATACTTATCGCGTTAACTTACAACACGGAAGGAGTCGATACCTCCCACGTTTAGTATCCATCGTTTAGGGCGTGGACTACCAGGGTATCTAATCCTGTTTGCTCCCCACGCTTTCGAGCCTCAGTGTCAGTATCAGTCCAGTAAGCCGCCTTCGCCTCTGGTGTTCCTCCTAATATCTACGCATTTCACCGCTACACTAGGAATTCCGCTTACCCCTCCTGAACTCTAGTCTTCCAGTATTAAATGACCCTCCGGGGTTAAGCCCCGGGCTTTCACATTTAACTTAAAAAACAACCTACGCTCTCTTTACGCCCAGTAATTCCGAACAACGCTTGACACCTACGTATTACCGCGGCTGCTGGCACGTAGTTAGCCGTGTCTTTCTCCTATGGTACCATCACTTTCTTTTTTCCATAGAACAGAAGTTTACAATCCGAAAACCTTCATCCTTCACGCGGCGTTGCTGGGTCAGAGTTTCCTCCATTGCCCAATATTCCTAACTGCTGCCTCCCGTAGGAGTCTGGACCGTATCTCAGTTCCAGTGTGGCCGTTCATCCTCTCAGATCGGCTACTCATCGTCGCCTTGGTAGGCCGTTACCCTTACCAACTAGCTAATGAGACGCAAGCCCCTCTTTCACCAATAAATCTTTTACCCCTTCTCGATGCCGAGTTGTGGTCATATGCGGTATTAGCATCTATTTCTAAATGTTATTCCCCAGTGAAAGGCAGGTTGCCCACGTGTTACTCACCCGTTCGCCACTAAGTTTAAGCTTTGCTCCGAAGAGCAAAAATCAAACTCCGTTCGACTTGCATGTTTTAAGCACGCCGCCAGCGTTCGTCCTGAGCCAGGATCAAACTCTAAACTAAAAATATTATATCTATAATAAATTATAGAAAAATTTTTTATTAAAATTTGATTCGTACTCAAAATTACTTTTCTGACAAAAAGTTATTTAGTACTAATTTAAATTTGTCGATTAAATAAAATTTTATAAAATCAACGGGTTTTTGTTAGCACTTATTTAATTCTAAAAATAACCTTAATTACTATTCAATTTTCAATGTGCATACCCCAAAATCAGGGTAACGAAATGAATATAACATAATAAAAAAGCATTGTCAACACTTTTTTTAAAAGTTTTTTATTTTTTTTACAAAAAGTTACAAAGAACTGTTAAAATGCATTTCTATTACAGTTTATTATATGAAAAAACGAAAAAAATATTGAAAAATCTTTTTTAATTTCTTTATTTTTACATAATTTTTATTGCTTAAACTTAGATTATGCCCCTTTTTATGAACCCAACATTGATTTTTTTAATACTTTTAGTTATATTTTATTCATTTTATAGTAGGTTAAAAAATAAAAATGAATTTTTTATGCTTATAAAAAATTCAAATAAAATTAAAGTATATTGCAAGAAAATTTGGTGGTAGAATTCAAATATCTGATAAATCAAATGATGAGAAAAATCTAATTAGTCATTTTAACTGTGAAGCTGAAAATGAAAATATTACGGGTTATCT
>JAQVYC010000011.1 GCA_028708805.1 Clostridia bacterium
TAAATTTATACTATGTTATAGTAACACGAAATTTTATAAATACCAAATACTTTTTTGATATTTTTTTATTTTTTTTCATTTTTTACAACATTTTTTGATTAAAAGCTATTTTTTGGTTTATTTTATTAAAAAAGAAAAACATAAGTCTAGATTGATAATTTATTTTAATTTTATGGTTGTCTTCTAATCAATTTAATTAATAGTTTGACTTATTTTGATAATTGTATTATAAATTTATTAGGATATAATAAAAAATTTAACTTTTTAATTAGGAGCTTTAATGAAATCTTTTATAGGTGGAGCTATTATAGTTATAATTGCATATGCTTTGGGGGTTGGTCTTGGGGGTTACTTAGAAGGGTTTGAAAATATTTCAAACCTGTTAATAAGTAATTATGCTTTGCTTGCGGCAAGTGGTTCCTTCGTTTTGGTTTTATTGTATTACACAAGTAATACCAACAAAATAAAGCCAAAATCTAAAGCTGGCGAAGGAAAAACCAAAGAAGGAAAAAAAATGTCGCAATACTTTGATGCAAAGTGGGTAACCGAAAAAGAACTTTTGACAGATTCAAAATTTATGTTTAATACATACAAGTCTCTGCCAACCGTCAAAAAAAGTGGAATTGTTGTAAGAAATCTAGTGAAAAACAACAAACTTCAAGTTAATATGTTTAAACCTATTCATACTCTTGTAATAGGAACAACAGGTTCAGGTAAAACAACACTCATTGTTGACCCAGCTATTAGAATTTTATCTGCCACTGCCGAAAAGCCTTGTCTTGTTATAACCGACCCTAAGGGAGAACTTTATATAAAACATTCAAGACAACTTAGAAAACAGGGATATCGTGTTATGGTTTTAGACTTGCGTAATCCATATGCTTCAACAAGATGGAATCCTATGTCTAATGCATACATTCAATATCACAAGGCAAAAAATTTAGAAAAAGAAATAAAAGTGCATAATGGAGGTCGTCCTCAAAATTTCAATTTAAAACTATCATCTTCAAAATATCAGCATGTTTGGTATGAGTACAATGGTGTCGCATATGCAGATAAGCAACAGCTTATGAATGATGTACATGTAAAAAGGCAAGAAATGATAGACCAAGCGGAAAACGAACTTCGTGAAATTGCCGTTAACATTGTTCCTATTGAAGATAAAAATGAGCCTATTTGGGAGCGTGGAGCTCAGGACTTTTTATACGGTTTGATGATTGCAATGCTTGAAGATAGTATGGACCCCCGACTTGGAATGACTCTTGAAAAATTCAATTTTTATAATTTAAGAGCAATTGCGACCAGATCTGACCCAGACCCTGATAATCCTTATGGCACATTAAGAGATTATTGTGGTGGAAGAGAAAAATTCAGTAAAGTGCCTGCTTTAACAACAACATTAATAAATAATGCACCAAACACAATGCGAAGTTATATGGGTGTTTTGCTTTCAAAGATATCTATATTTCAAGACGGCGGAATTTGCTATGCAACAAGCTTTTCAGATATGGAATTTGATGACTTTGTAGATAAGCCAACAGTTCTTTTCATTAAAGTTCCAGATGAAAAGGAATCTAGACATTGCATTGCAACAATGTGTATTTCTCAGTTATATAAAAAATTAATTAACATAGCAAGTAATAGCCCTAATTTAGAATTATCAAGAACTGTTTACTTTTTATTAGATGAGTTCGCAAACCTGCCTAAAATAGAAAAAATGGACACAATTATAACAGTTGCCCGCTCTCGAAAAATATTTTTTGAATTAGTAATACAATCATATATGCAGCTGGATAATAAATATGGCAAAGAAGTTGCAGATACAATAAGAGGCAACTGTAACATTCAAATTTATTTAGGAACAGAAGACCAAAAAACCAAAGAAGAATTTTCTAAAATGTGTGGAGAAATATCTTTGGAAATGGAGAATGTCTCAACTAGCAAAGGCGACAAAAAAGATGCAGGAAACACATCAACAAAAAGCACGCAAGTTGTTACTCGCCCACTTATTGGACCATACGAACTTGGGCAATTGCCTTACGGCACTGGCATAGTAAAAATATTTCAAATTAATCCTATAAAAACACCTTTTACCCCTTATTATAAAGTCCCTGAATTTGACCAGTCAAAAGCTGCTGAAGAATATGTTAAAACTCAGCCGTTTAACGAAAGGGATTTATTTTATGATATTGGTGAAAGAAATAAAGTTATTTATAAACCTAAAATGCCTGATTTTGATGATTTTGATTTTTAATATGTTTATTTAAGCATTAAAAAAATAATTTTTAAAAAAATAATAATTATTTATTAATTATTATTTTTTATTAATATTTGCAATATTTTTTAATCTTTTTTATTTATAGTATAAATATTATAATAATATATAAAATATTAATAAAGAACAGTTGCAAATAAACACAAATTTTGATAAAATAATTTTATGATATGGTGTCATAAAAGAGAGGAATTATGCTTTTAAAATATAAAAAATTATTTTATAAAATAATAGCTTCATTTTGTTTTTTAATTTTAGGAGTTTGTTTTTTAAGTGCATCTGATTATTCGCAAAAAATAACCGTTATGGCTGATGACATAAATAATGTAACTTATTTTTCAGCCAAAGTAAATACTGCACCTTACACAGACGGACAAACCATTTTTTTAAATAACGGGCAAACCTTAGCAATTACTTTCGGAAAACCAATAGGCGAACCTCATGAAGGAACAGTGAACACTTATTCAAGCAACGAACAAATCGGGGATTATATGCTGTCTTACTTAACAGGATTTAGCATGGAAATCAACGGATCCAAAATTAATTATAATTATTATAATCTAGCAGATAAATTTTCAGTTGAAAAATATATATATGCTCCAGATTATCCAAATCAAACTTACCAGGAAGAACGAGAATATTTTACAATGAACATTAATCTAGCAGATACTGATTTTTTTCCTTCTGGCGAATATGTACTTTCCTTTTCTAATTATGTAGAACATAGTGGAACAGATTATGCAATATCTATGAGAAAAGATTTTTTAGTCACATTTTACATTTTTAACACAACAGATTACTTCTCTTCTGACAGTGCAACTAATGCTAAAATAGAAATGCTAAACACTCGTATGGTAGCTAAATTAGACACCACCTACAAAAATTATTACTATTTTAATTATAGTAACTATACTACTACTTCAACATCATTTAATTATTTGCCAGAATTTAATTTTAACGCAAATAAGTTTACGGTTGAAATATTTAAATCTTATCAAGGAGTAACAGTTTCCTGCACAGTAAGTAAATTTGTTGAGAATTATGTCAAACTGGAAGGTACAACCTCTTCAAATTTTTTGGAAGTAACCTATAATTCGGAAACAAATAATCTTTCAATTAATTTTAAAGATTTAGGCGAATACATTATAAAATATAATTTTATTTATACTAAAAGCGATGACACCTTTGTTTATTTAACAAACAGCAATTTAGATGATTTTAAAAATGATATGCTTTATGTTTATGGGTATCAGTTATTTTATTTTGATATTAATGAACAACAAAAAAATGAATTTAAAGAAGTTTACGACGCTAAATGCGATTTCACATCTTCTGCCGATGTGAGTTATTTATTGTCATATGCAAGCTTGAAAAACTCGGCTGAAAGTGATACTGAAATGTTTGCTAAGTTAAATCTTAAAACAGCAGTTTCGACAAACCAGCCTGTAATTTCAGTTAAATACAACACAAAATTAAAATCTGAACATTCATATTACTATGTTTGGGATACTGAAACAAATGATTGGGAAAAACAGAATGATATTTATTTAAAGAATACTTATACAAATGGTTCATTTGCGGATGCAGGCACTTATCTTTTAAAAACAGTTTATTCTTATGACAATAATTACAATTCTAGCGGAATAACCGCCCCCGGCGAATTATTTACTCAATATTTCTATTTTACTATTTCAAATACAATTGCCTCTTTTTCGGTTAAAGAATTGGTTACGGATGAAGTCGGCAATACAACTGAAAATGTTTTAAGCACTAATTCTTACACGCAAAATCCTGTTAATGTTGTTTTAGGCGCACAAGGCATTTTTAATAGCGATATTAGGATTGATGTAAGTGCTAAAAATTATGGTCTTGTAAATTATACCACCATTGCAACTTTAATAGGCTCGACAGATGAACAAGTTTATAACTTTACAAGCAATTTGAATTATAAAGTTACACTTTATTTCGGACTTAACAAAATGCAGGTTTCTTACTTCACAATTGATAATACTAATTTTGAGAATGTTAAAATTTTAAATGTCAAAAAATCAACCTCCACTTCAAATTATTATGTGAAAAGTAATGAAATAGATTTTTTCACTAATCAAGCGGTTACTGTTCAGTGGAAAGAAAAGCTTAGTGGAGCAAGTAGCAAGGCTTATTTTAAATATATTCCTTTTTTAAACACAGGTCATATTCAACCTAATTCGAACCAGTTTATAACTGACAATGCTCTTCCAACTAATTTTTCTTTAGATTTTCAAATAACCGACACCCTATTCTCCGCTAAGCATTATAATTCACAAGGTTTAACTCTTGTTACGGATAGATATATTTTCAGCGAACAAGGATTTTACATAATATATCTTGTTGATGATGCAGGCAACTGGCAATATGTTCCTTTTTGCATTGATAAAACAGAAATGACGATTTGGCAATATTCTTATTCATTAAACCAATATCAATCACCTCAACGATATAATGTTGTATCTTCCGATACTAGGCTTGAATGGGGAAAATACAAATTAATTAATTTAAACATTGATATAAATCAATTGGAAAATATTGCAGATAAATGGGTTAAAGATGTTATAAAAAGTAAATATAACAATGAATCTGATAACGATATATTTTTAAGCCAATTTTATAATGGAAAGCTTTATTTTGCTTCGGAAATAAATAGTATTATGTATTTGCAAGAAGGCTCTTCTTTTGTAAAACTTACTAACACATATTCTTATAGAATCAACCTTAATGAAACTATTGAAAACACTACCCTAGTTATTGAAATGACTTATGTTTTTCATTTTATAGATGAAAGTAACCCTAACTTTAATTCTGCTGGCTCGCTGTCGAATGAGGACTTTGCTAATCTAGCAAGCAAAAATTATAGAATAACAACATCATCAGATGCTTCGAAGTCTGATATCCTTATAAATACATTAAACACAAGTGCAGATAATTATTCTAATCTGAACTATAATTCTGATAATTTATCTCAAGCTGGTTTTACTGACTCACATTCTTATGATTCTGTTTATGAAACCTACAATGATAGCATAGATACTCGAAGTAAATATTTTTATACAACCGGAGTCACATTAAATGGAAACATCTCGCTTTTGAGTTATATTTTTATTGCGAACCCGTCTACTTTAATAACGGTAGAAAAAGTGGCAATTTATTATTATAGCTATGAAATCACAGAAAATTGGCAATTTAAATTAAGCGATACCGCTATTGAAACAGTTATTTATGATGCAGTGAATAACATAGATTTAACAACATTAATCTCTGGCGGTGATTTCTCAGGTTTTCAGGCATACAATTTAAATACAGAATATAATTTAGCAACAAACTCTCATCAGACGAAAGAAGGAAAATACATTGTCGTAAGAACCTATTCTGATGAAAGTAATGTTGATGCTTATGATTACTTAATAAGAGAATCCGTCTTTATGGTTGACCGTCAAAATATTGTGTCTTCCCCTGTTTCAGTCGGTGAAGATTATATGAGTATTATTGGTCAATATATTTACATAAATGTATTAAATGGCGATATAAATAATGTTAAATTTAATGATATATATATGGCATATTACAACGACAACTATATATTAGAAACAAACAAACTTCCTGTTGTTTCGTTTGTTCCTGTTTCTAAATATGGTAGCGGTACGGATGACAATTTTATTTTTTATGATGTTATGCAATATTTTTACACAATGACATCCGACACTGAACAAAATTATTATTTAAAACGATTTCAATATGATTCAGTGGATGAAAAGTCTATTCTAGGTCTTTCATATTTTGGCAGAGGAACATTGACAACACAAGATTTCAACTTCCCTACTAAATTAAAATATATTAACAATACAAGCTTTGATTTGACGGTAAAAATTGATTATGCTTATGATATTAACGGTGAAAGAAGTAATATTTATAACAAATCTGATAGCCAAAATGGTTATTTTACTTCTGGAAATTTTAAAGATGAGGGCTTTTATTTCGTTACCTTAACTCAGAATTATGCAAATGGATATATACATCCGAATGTGAGAAATTCTTTTTCATTTGTGTTTTATATTTCTAAGTCTGCCCCACAATTTGAATTTTTAGATTCGAATGATGAAATTTTAAATAATGTTGATAATTCTGACTATAATGTTTCTTACACAAATGCAAACACTATTAAAGTTGCATGGTCTGACCCCACAAGTCCTTATATGGCAAAAATTGATATTATTGATAGTGGCTCAGGTAAAACAAACGGAATTTATTATTATACAAGTGCAGACCCTCTAAAACGATATCTTTCTGTACAAGATATTGTAACCGATGGATTAAACCATTATTTTACTTTAAATATTTCTAATTTTGCCAACTCGACCATTGTTTATGTTTATATGGAATATGAAGGAAATGTCCGCAATGATTATAGCAGTATAATAAAGGCTCTTTACATAGACCGACTAGCTCCAACTAGCACTTTAAATACCCTGCTTGCTTCAACGACAGTGAATGGAACAAATGTGGGGAGTTATTCAAGAGTTTATGTTGACCAATATAATCAGCAAACATTAACCGAAAAAAAATATAATGTAACTGTTTCTTCTGGACCTTTGGCTTTCTACACTTATGCAGTAGAACTTACAAATGAAAACTTATTGAAATTATTTAACACACAAAATGCTACTAACAATTATTTTACCGAAGGCTATTATTATTATGCTCTTAACATAGGTAGCGCTGATAATTTAAAAACGGTAACAAATATAACCTCAGCTAAGCACGCATATTCAACTCACACTGTACCGATTATATTAACACAAATTAATGCAGGTAGCATTTATGAGATAGTTGAGCAAGATTTAGCTGGGAATATTTCAATTTATACTGTTTATTTCTTTAATAAAAATCCTGATGGAATTGTATTAGAATTTGAAAAACAAGAAACAGATGTAGACAAACGAGTTAATTATAAATACAGCGAATTAGAGCAAACGCAAAATATTTTTGCAAAAGATAATTTTAAAGTGCTTAATGTGAATTTACATAATTATAAATGGACTGTTTTAGATGTTAATGGAATTATTTATTTAAATACTCCTTATATGGATGAAAATAATTATTACGACATTTCTAATTGGGCAGATTTAAGTGCTACTCCTAATATTTTAAATATAGAAAACTTTTTATCATTCAATAGTTCTAGGAATATTCAAAAATTAATTATAAACGAACCTTGCCAAAGTTATAATTATACCTTTAATATTTCAGTTACAAATGAAGTGTTAACTTCTTCTTCGTTGATTGAGCAAGAAGGTATTAAAGTTAATGGCAATTCATATTCAGGTGGTATTTTCATTAGACTTGCTTCTATGAGCATTTACAGCTGGGAAAATCAGCAATATAAACTAATTTATGAAAACACTGGAACATTTACTTCTAATAATAATGTTGCCTACGCTTCTGCAACTAATTCTTGGATATTTACTATTACCGACCCCGTAATTGCCTACAAATATGTTTTTACCGATAATTATGGAGAAAGTTACATTTATTATCATACTTTTGGAGAACCAGTAATTGAAGAACAAATTGTTGGTGATGTTGATGAAATTCCATTGCCAGATGAGAGTGGTAGCGGTTCAAATTTATGGAATGTAGGTTTTGATAATATCAGTTTTTATTATAGCAATGTAGATTATTACATTTATATGAATGTTGAATATTTAGAATATAATTTAATAACTAAATCATATTCTTGGAAAACTTTCGACCCTGCTGGAGCCACAACTGAATACGGAACTTTAATTACAAGCGGAATGTCATCAATATATTATAATTGCTTTAATGTAAGTGGCAAGCCTTCTATTAATTGTGTTAACTTGCTTGCACAAGCTTCAACCTTAGACTTAGATAACTTTAATGGCGGGATAGCCAAATTTACAATTACATTAGTAAATGTGAATGAAAATCCAGCAGTCGCATTAGAAAATGTTATTCATAAACGAATAATGATTAACAATTTGAATCCTAAAATTGAACTCTTTGATAAAAACAATGACAATAAAACAAGTTTATTTGAAGGAAATTCTTTGTTCTCAGGACAATTAAAAATTAGATATAGTACCTTAAATTATGATAATCCAGCAATGTTTTCAACACACATTACAATGCAGTTCGAAAATGCTGATGAAGTTGCATTTGATTCAGGTTTAAGTGTAAGCACTCCTGGTTCATACTTGATAAAAACATATATTACAATTGAAGGCATTGATTATTTGTATAAATCTCAGGGATTTATCATTTCAGAATCTAGCACAGATTTTTATAAACTTCTAACATATAATAGCCAAATAGGAATGTGGGAAGAAAAACAGAGTACTGGTAAAAAATTTGAATATGATAATAAATCTTATTCAACACATTATATTGTAAACACAGAAAATTATAAAATCAGCATAGATGAGGAGCAAGATATTGAAGTAACCGAGCTTGACTTTGTTTATAATATAGACAGAACTACAACTAGATTTTATAATATATCTAATCTAGGTTCTACAAGTACATCTATAAAATATTACGAAAAAATAATTGCTATAACATATGTTTACACTGAAAACTTGTTAACAAATATATTTTATTACACAGGCTCCGACCAAGTGCCTACGAATTTAAAAGGCATTTCAACGCAAATTGTAACTACAACAGTAAACCAAAAACTTTCAACTTTAACAATAGGATATCACTCATATTACGGTATTAAGGAAAATATAGTTAATGTTTCTGTTAAAATTAATGTTGGCGGAAATGAAGTTGATTACACTCCAATAAAATCAATTCTTACAAACAACACTAACACGATTACCTTAACAGAAGCTGGAACTTATACAGTTTATTTCAATGATCAAGCAGGCAATATTCATAATTTTATTGATGAAATATATGGATATCCAAGTAAGTCTTACGAAATTGTATATGTTAACGGCGTTATGTATCAAATAAACGGCAATCAACCAATAGAAAATGGAATTTATAATGACGAAGTTCGAATTTCTTTACCAGAAAGTTTCAACTCTTTATATGATGCTGGTGGAAAGCCTATTATAAATGTAAAGAGAAACGGCGAAGATTACACAAGTAATGTGAGTAAAGAAAAAATCAGTAACGATTACATTTTAAATGTGCCGGGATATTATGAGGTTTATTTCAGTGCGAAAATTGACAGTTATGATGTTCGCCATCAAAAATATTCATTTACAATTTTAGACTCAACCGAAGCAGGCTGGGCATTTGAATATTCTGAGTATGCAAATTATGAAATAATTTCTGTTAAAAAGAATCAAACTCTAATAGATTTAAGCAATTATTTTAATTGCAACACATACACAATAAAAGTAGACGGTGCAAACACTACTGTTAAATATTTAAAAAATATTTTAATATCTCTTTATGATGAAATTACAGGTGCGGGACAATATGAAATTACAATCAGAACCAATGTAGGAGTTACTAATCAAACATTTACATTTAGTTTTAACATAAGAGATACTGGAACTATTCCGATTAAAATTTCAGTACCAGAAGGTACTGCAACCTCAGATATCATTATTATTAGTTTTAATGCGGCTGATTTATATAATAAACTTGGAACATGCAGAATATTTATAGATGATAAAAACTTTCTTCTAATTGATAGTAATTATATTGAAAACCTTTTACCATCAGATTATAATAGGCAGATGAAAATAGAAAGCAATGGCATTAAATTTATTCAAGTTGTAACACCATCAGGAAAAGTGCTTTACAGCTACAAAATTATAAAACAAGAACCTTTAAATGCTATATCAATAATAATAATTGTTTCTAGTGTTTTAGCTGTAACCGCTTTAACTGTAACAGTTCTGCTACTGCGAAGACGAATGAAAATTAGATAAGCGCAAATAAATTATAATGATTTTAGTTTGCCTATGTTTCTCGAATTAATCTTTAAAAAAAGCACACTAACCATGTGCTTCTTTTATTGCAAAAAGTATTTAATGCTAGCTTATAATGGCTTAGATTTAGATTCTTAGCGGAGCCTCTCCACAAACATCTTGTTCGCATCTATTGTAATACATATAAGCCACTTTATCACCTCTTGTATTTTTCAATATTGTTTGAAAAATTTCCTTTGCCTGATGACATTTGCCTAAGTTGAAAAATCTTACAGCCTGCTCAAATTGAGTTTTGTCATTTTCCATCTTATCTCGTTTTTTTCTTTCGTGGTGGTCTAAACTTTCGAAAAGAGATACAAACTCTTTATCATCTTCAAAAGACAGTGTTCCAACATATCTATAAGACAAAGGATAATCAATTTTTAAAGAATTTAATGTTCGCTTTGAGAAAATTATTTTTGAACCGAAATATTTATTAAAGTCATTCATTTTAGAAGCAAAATTAACGGCATCTGAAATTATTGTTGGGCTTTTTCGCTCTTCTTCCCCCACAATGCCAAAAACAACCTCACCTGTGTTGATACTAATTCCCACTTCAAGATTAGGAAGATTCTTCATTGATTTGTTTTTAATGTCAACCGCCTTAACAATTGAAACTGAACATTCAAGTGCATTTTCTGGCTTGGCAAAAACAGCTAAAATGCCATCCCCCAAATATTTATCAACAAAGCCATTAAATTTTCTTATTATAGGCGAAACAACATTTAAATATGAGTTTATATAATTAAAGTTCTCTTCTAAGCTTAAAGTCGTGCTTGTTTGCGTGGAATGGTGAATATCTACGAACATAGTAGTAACTTCTCTTTGCACTTGATTTCCAAGTTCTAATTCCAAGATACTACTTTTGCCTAGAAATTTTAAAAACTGCTTTGGAATATATTTTTCATATTCTAGATTTGTTTTTTTAATTAAATTCTCTTTTTCTTTATAGTTCACATTTATTTTATTCAATCCGTTTTCTATTTCTGAAAACTGCTTACTACCCCCTATTTGAATCTCTCCAGGCACTCTACCATTGCTTAATCTGCGCACTGCGTCTTCCACTTTTTTTATAGGCTTGCAAGCAAATTTAAAGGATATAAACAAAATCAATAAGTAAGCAATTACAATTATTGCCAACCATAAATAATTGTTGTTATTTGTTGGACTCACATTTAAAACTTGCCTAACATACTCCACTTGCGGATTTTGGATTGTATTTAAATTGATAAGATAAAAACATATTATCGCACTAAAAGCTGTTACGGGAACTGTTATAAAAAACAATAAACGGCTAAAAGGCTGAGCGGTTAAAAACCTAAAAAACAAAATATTAGAACTTATAAAATTTATAATTACAAAAATTAACCCAACATAACCCAATACAGAAAAATTAAAGCTGATTCCGTTTTCCAAAATTATGCCTTGCGATACAGCTCCACCCAATAATAAACTCAAAACCAAGGAAATTATAAAAATAACAATCCAAATTTTTGTACTTGTTTTCATGTTTGTATTTTGTGCTTTTTAATAAAAGGTATACATATTTATTTTAGACATATTTTAACAAATTTCTCACATAATAAAATAAAGGCGGTTCTGCAAAAAAAAATTCGGCTTAAATGCCATTTGTTTATGTAAAAATCTGCTTAGTTAAAGGAGTAACTTTATGAAAGATAAAAAACAAAAAATAAACATGAAGCAAGATGCTAAAAAAGCATTAAAAGCAGAAGCAGAGCAATTAGTAAAAGAAATGGACGAAGGACAAATTGCAACTAGTCATACAAAACCTAACCAAAAACAAACAAACGAAAAACAAGAAAGTTATATAAGATATTTATCATCACTTTATAGAAATATTACTACAGCTTTACATAGCATTGAAGAACTTCAACCCAAAGTTGAATTCGAAGATTTAAAAAAAGAATTGTCAAACCAACTTACCAATTACGACATTATAGCTAGGGAATGTGAAATGATTGCAAAAAGCGAAAGCTTCAACTTAAAGGACAATAATCTGTTAGAAAAAATAAGATTATGGGGGTCAATAAATATAAACACCCTAGCGGATAACTCCACTAGGCATGTTTCAGAAATAATGATTTTAGGTACAATTACAGGCATTATTCAATGCTTGAAAGACTTAACAGATTATAAAAATGTTTGTTCAGACTTAGATGATTTATGTCAAAAAATAATAGAACTCGAAGAAAAAAATTATCAGCAACTAAAAATATTTATTTAATAAAATTAATTCTAATATCGCATTAGTTCAAATTCACGGTCTGCGGTAACTGTTACAATTGTTATACTTCCACCATTTGACAAGCATCTATTCAAGCCAATTAATTTTCTTAAAAGTTTTATTGTACTATAAGTATGAATATCTCTTCGCTCACCCTTAGCTAAGAAAAATAAATCTAATTCCGTGTAAATATTTTCAATGTTTAACACAATAATTAAAATTTTTTCGCCTGTTCTGGCAAGCACTGTTGCATGATTTATTGCATTGTTCACAGCTTCATAAGCATATAAGGGTTCATTTTCATAATAGCTTACGAAGTCAAGACAATTTTTTATATATTTTTTTATTTTTATTAAGCCATCTGCTGGCAAGCCAACGCCAACAACAAACAATTTATAATTATTTTTTATAAATTCATTTAGTAAATCTACATTCTTCTCTATGAAATCCAATTTCCCTGAATGATAAATGTGAGATTTAGAACCTTCTTTTATATTGCCAATACCTTCAGAATTATTATTTAAAACAATATCTTTCATTGAACATAAATTTCTTGCACCCGCAGGCTTTTTGTTAATTTCCTCTACTTCTCTGGCCACAAAATAATTTTTAGCATTAACACTGCATGCAAACACTGTTAGGAAGTCGCCAATTATCAAAGCATACTGAGCTACAAGCACATTAGGCACATGAACTAAATCATCGTCATCTGTGCAAAAATAATAATCTTGATTATGTTTAACTAAGTAGCCGTCCTTCCTTTCCAATATGCTAGAAAATTCAGATTCTTCTGATTGAGCAAACGGCAAATATCTATCTATATATAAAGAATCTTTATTTCGTTCTTCTGCAAATTCTCTTAATTCTTTTGGCAATAATTCTTGTTGAAAGCATCTATTCATTAATTTATTTTTAACGGGTCTGCCTGCTTTGTTTTTTATTGTAAATGTTTTTTGGCCAGACATAACCTTTAAAATTAAATCTATTAATTTTTCTTTTTTTAGTAAGGTCGGTGAAGGAACTCCCCACATTCGCCCTATATTTCTTAAATCATGGACACCTAGATTTTCTAATTGTATTTTTCTTTCCGTTAAATCCATTTTAATTCTCCTAAGTTGTTTAATTTGCCTTATGTGCATATTAATATATTTTAAAGATTTTGTATACATATTCGAGTAACACAAACATAAGGCAACAAATTAACATATAATTCAACAAATTGTATCATAGTTTTTTATATTTTGCAAGTTGTTGTATAAAATTAAATCAGAATTTACAATATTAATTAAAATGAAAAAAGCAAGAAAATTTTAATTCTTCCCTGCTTTTTAAAAATCTTATATAAGATTATAATCAACCTTTACTACATCAATAGATTGCCGTTGTCGGTTTGAATTACTTTCAAAATGTTTTCTTCTTTGCCTGTTTCTGTGTTTATATAAAAATAATAATCATCTCCTCCATACTTGCAAATAAACTCATAACAAAGAATTTCTTTATTGTAATCTAGTGGTATAAGTGCCAGCCTTTCTTCTTCAACTACATATTTTCCGCCAATTTTACTCTTTGCAGTGTCTATTGAAATTCCACCTTTTTGAATTGTTCTGTTTATGTGATTTGTATAATAAGCCGTTGCTTCATATCCAAGAACAGAACCACTATATAAATCAATTTTCAATTTAACAAGGTCAGGGTACAAAATTGTCTCATTCTGAATTGGAGCTAAATTAATAAACGCATTTCCGCCTACCGCATCACTCCAAACAACTTTCATATTTTCAAGCTTGTTTTTCTTAGCAAAGTCTAATCCAATTGCCTCAGCTTTATTTAATGATAACTTATTGTTGTTTATTTGATTTTCTTTTAAATTATTATATTTTTGGGCTTCTTTGTTTTCATCTACAAAATTTTCGTCAATATTCCTTTGACTTATTCCACTTTGATTTTCAGTGTTTTGAGTATCACTATTTCCAAAATCATCTTTCTCATTTAAATGCTCTTTGCTTTTCTTGTTTAAGCCTTCATCATTTAAATTTTCTTTATTTAATTTATTTGAGCCCATATTTTCGTTTTTGAAAAAATCAACATTCGAAGCATCTTCTTTATTAGCATTATAAGCAGACAGTGTTAATAAATTCCCACCGATTTTAGTCATTTGAACATAAGCCCTAATATCTTTTTCATTGTTATTATCTTTTACACTAAAATCATAAGTTTCAAAATTTCCCTTTGTTTCATTTTCAAAATCGACTGTATTTTCAGTGAAATCTACCAAAACTTCTAGTAAATGTTGCTTGGCAACAGCTTGCGTAACCACAGAACCCTTTAAGCCTTTAATCTCTTTTTTTACTTGCGAATCTGCAAAAGGACCATCATAAATCATTGTTGGATATTCAACTCCGTTCGTTTTTATTGAACCTATACTATTAGTAAAAACATTATAATCACCATCTAAACTATTAGAAGTTCTGAGAATGCTGTAACCATTCCACATATCTTTACTCATCTGATTTAAAGAATCCTTCATATTTAAAACCGAATCATAAATATTTTCTAGTGTTTTGTATTCGCTATCTGAAAGAGTTTCACCCTTTTTTAAGTTTTTGCTCAAAATATCCGAATAACCGCTTACTTGATTTATAAATTTAATGCTTTCATCTAAGCCATTAATTGAATAAGGCAAATTATTTAAATTTTCCTGTGCCATATTACTATTTTTACTAATTTCTTCTAGCATCTTGGCTTGATAGGTTTCATCGGTTGAAGATAATACTTTTGCTAGTTTTGTTTCCGTGTTGTTTACATTGTCTACTAAATCATAAAAATTTTTCTGATAAATGTCTTCCAAGCTTGAAGCTAGATTATTTGCATTTTGGATACTTGCTGCATATAAAATAAGTGATAAGACTAATAATCCGCTTAATACCCAAATTGTAATCATAAGCCCTAAATGCTTTCGTTCACTAATAACAGCCACACCTGAACCGCTTTTTGGTACCACTTTTAACCTTGTGCCATTTTTTTTGCCTGCGTTTGTTTTTTTATTTGAGTTAGTAATCTTTGCCATTATAACCTCCTGTTTTTTATTTTAATTATCTTTGCTCTTTATATCGCAAAAGTATGCTTTCCTATTCTTGTAACTATTTTTCTTGAAAATATCCACTTACTTGTTGCTGTTGATGCATTATAGTAATATATACATCCATAAGTTGGATCCCAGCCGTTCATTGCATCTTGTGCTGCTTGATATGCTGTGCTATTTGGCTCTAATTTTATTTGACCATCATTAACCGCTGTAAACGCCCATGGTTGATAAATAACTCCACTAATTGTATTTGGAAAATTTGGGTTTTTTACTCTGTTTAAAATAACAGCCGCAACCGCAACCTGACCTACATAAGATTCACCTCGTGCCTCAGCATATACACATTTTGCCAATAGGTATAAGTCTGAACTAGACTGATATTTGCCTGTTGTTATACCTAATGCTTTTAATGTTTGTGGTCCAACTATCCCATCAACAACTAAGCCATAATCTCTTTGAAAATTTCTTATTGCAGTTTTACTTTTTGCTCCTATAATTCCATCAATTCCGGCATAATAATAACCTAAGTTTTTAAGTTTCTTTTGTATTGCCTTATTTTCGGAAACAGTTGCTGCTTGAACAGTTGTATTTACTTTGAAAAAATCTTCATTGTAATTTATCGCACTAATTGTAAGCACAGACAACCCGCCAAAAAGCAAAATAGTAACCATCAAAGCAGTTATAAATTTATTTTTTATCATACCATTCACTCCTTTTTGCTATTATGAAACATTTTAAATCAAATTATTCAATTAATTTATGTTTATGACAAGCTAACTTTGATAAAAATATTTTCATTAAAATGATTAAACTTTAAGGAGATATAATGAAATATTTGGCAATTATACTTTCAGTTTTTGTTATGGGTGGCATTTTAGTATTTTCATCGCCACAGGAATTAATTAACAATGATTATTTAAGAATTCATATTAGAGCTAATTCAAATAGTGATTTAGACCAAAATGTAAAATATCAAGTAAAAGATGCAATAGTTGACACACTCATTCCACTCTTATCAAATTGTGATAGTTCGGGAAAATCATATAATATTTTAGAGCAAAACTTATATAAATTGGAAGGTGTAGCAAATACAGTTTTAATGAAGAATAATTTACTTTATAGTTGTAAGGCAAAGTTAAATAATGAAAATTTTCCAACAAGAAATTACGGTAGTCTAACCTTGGAAAGTGGCTTTTATAATGCCTTGATTTTGGAGTTAGGGCAAGCAACAGGAGATAATTGGTGGTGCGTGGTTTATCCACCTTTATGCTTTGTTAATGGAAGTACTTCGGTTAATGTTTATAAAAGCAGAATTCTGGAAATTATAAATTCATTCTTCAATTAATTATTATGGTTGAGAGTGGATGAAAAAGGCAGGAAGCAAATTTTGACATTAGTCAAAATTTAAGGCAAAACTTTGTTTTGCCTGCAAGCTTCGCTTGCGCTTCCTGCCGAACTTTTTTAATATATAACCTTAATATTCAATTTTATTCTTTGCTAAAAGTAAAGAAGTCGGGTTAGGGTTTTTTTGATAATAAATCACAATGTTACTATTTTGTAAAAGTGGACTTACAAGGTCAGGATTCTGTTCTATAATAACTTCGGGATGCGTTCTTAGTTCCTTAGCTATTTCCCATAAATCATCGCCAGTTTTACCAAAATATATTTCAATCGCATCTTCCTTTGCGGGCAAAGGCTCGCCCATAATTGCATCTGTAATGACTTCACCTTTTTCAACCCCAAACACCTTCACATAGGCCTTGATTTTGGCATCTAAGAACAATTCTCTGCCTCGCCTAGCAATGACATCAACATCAGATAAAACTTCTTTTGCGCAAATTTTAAAGCCCGAAGACACATCTATTTTTTCTGATATTACATACGGAAGCTCTCTTCTAACACAATTAATTGCTTGCAGTTCATCATTTAAATACGCAATTTCTACACTTACAATGCCCTCTAAAACAATTTCTCCATTCTTAATATATTGATTTGTTGGCTTTAAATTACCTTTTGAAACACCTAGAAGTTTATCAATCCTAGGTTCTTTTTCGTTTAAAGAAATATTTCCTTCAATCTTATTTTCGAAATATATAGGAGGAATTATTTTTGTTTTTTCATAAGCGCTGTTTATTATTTCTATATTATTTCTTATAGAATATAAATCTTTTGCACACGGCACTCTAAATTCTTCATATGCCTTAAAACATAAATCAATCGGTGCTGTTATTATAATTTTGCAGGTATTATCACTAATTTCCTGTTCGTATTTTATATTTTCTTTTTTAATATTTGCATCAATTTCTACGCATGCATTTTCTGTCAAAGATGGTGCCTCAATCTCTCTTTTAAAACTTTCATTATTACTTACAAAGCAAATTTTTTCTGTTTCACCACATACAATATAATATACTTTGGTTATAATTTCGCCTTGAACAACAAAAAAATTATCTCTACAATCTACATCTTTAACAATAACATCTGAACATACAGATAAAATTCGGTCAAATTGCTCATTTATTGTAATACTAAATTCTTCATTAAAATTAATACAATCATCTTTCAACAAACTTTGAGAAACAATTTCATCTTCCTTTAAACAAATGTTTTCATCTCCACCATTAATCAATTCGAGTTCTGATACATTTGTGGTATCCACAGAAAAATTCATAATTGCTGAAACTTTCGAATTAGTTTCATTAAAACTTAAATCATTTACTGTGGCATTTATGCTAACTTTTGTTGAAGGGTTAACATTGTCATTTATAAATTTTGTTAGAAAAGGAATACTACTTTCGGTTATACTTATTTTATTTTCATCATTTAAGAAAATTATTTCCAGATTTGCTTTTCCTGATATGCTTACTTCCTTTGTTAATGGTTCAATATTATCAATTTGTGGAAAAGCATTTATCCAAATTAATTTTTGCATTTCCCCTGAACCTAAATTATTGATAACACTATCTAGCATTATTTGTTCATCTTTTAGTTTGGTTTTTTTAATAAAATTACATCTGCTTTTTTCAAATGACATTATTTAACCTCCATTAATTCTTTATATTTTATTAATGGAATTTAAATAATATGACTAACAAACCTTTTTTTTGGCAACAATTATGAAAGGAGGTTTTATGAAAAGAAACATTATTGCTCTGGATGATATAAAAAAGAGAATTACAGACTTGAAGGGGAATTCTGTAAATATGGAAATAAATAAAGGTCGGAATAAGATTGACACCTTTCAAGCAGTTGTTAAACATATATATCCTAGTGTGTTTACCGTTGAAACTTTCATAGAAAATCACAGCCGTTCCAAAACATATTCTTACTTTGATGTTTTATGTGGAGATGTAAAAATTACACCAATGTAATATTAAAAATAATTATAGTTCTATTTTAATTAGTCCCTTTCTTAATTAATAAAGTTTTTAACAAAAAAGCACATCTCACTGCATTACTTCGTACTCTGAGTGAAATGTGCTTATATTATTATCTACCAAGTATTTAAAGAATAAAAATATTAATAATCTTCCTCATCATCGTCATATTTCTCATATGCATCATCTGAGTCTTCTTCTTCATCATCAATATCATCGTCATCTATGTCTATTTCTTCAAAGTCATCATAATCAACATTTTCTTCTTCTTCATCCTCAACTTCTTCATCTAAAAAATCAAGGTCAGAATCCGCTAAGTCCTCTCCCAAAATGTCATCATCTAATTCAGAAACAGAGGCCATTTCGCCTGTTTCTTCATCTTCTAAATCATATTCATTTTCATCCCTATTTACATACTCTGCCCATTCTTCTTCTAAGTCTTCATCATAGTCATCGCCTGCATGCTTACGCTCTTTTAAGCATGTAGCACACATTATTTCATCAGCTTGAATATAATTCGTTTTGCATATAGGACATAATTCTAGGTCTAAATCCTCTGATATATCCTTGTTTCCATTCATTTCAGCCTTGCAAACTGAACAATATTTATCTTTTTTAACACAATAATTTAACTCGCACCTAGGGCATCTGATATAAACTGGTTTTTTATCCGCCATTTTTCCTCCAAAAAGAAATAAGCTTGATTTATCGTTGTATATTATTTTAAATTTAAAAAATTATTCATCGTCATCTTCGTTCGGCATATCTTGCTTATCTAGAAAGCCAATAAGCTCAATTGAAGCTTCTGTGCCTACCTCAGCACTTCTAATATCGGTTCTGTGTAAATAATAGGTTCCAGTTACATTGTTTTCGCTAACTGCGTAAAAATAAACATATTTTCCATCAAATCCAATATTGCTAGTTTTAAAGTCTTCACTAAGAATTACAGTTTGAATTTCTTTATCAAGTACAGAAACTCTATATATTCCTTGTTTTTCTATGGCATAATATAAGAAATCTCCGCTTATGAAAAGAAATATTGCATCATTCTCTACTAAAAGATTCTGAGCATTAAAATATTTATCTTCATCTTCTTTCAAACAATAAGTTTTTTTATCATTATCAGTTTTGAAAATGTGATATATGTCATTATTTTGAGATTTAATAACTGAAAAATGACTTATAGTAACATTATCTATTGGTAAAGTTATTTGTTTTTTAGTAGAAAGATTTCCGCTTGTGTATGAGTAATAATAGGTTTTGCTATCATCTTCATTCATTGTAAAATAAAAGTTGCCAAATGTAACACAAATAGGGGTAATCTCTTTATTAAGATAATTGTCTTTATTTTGTATTGCTGATTCACCGCTTACCATATCAACTTTATTCAAATAAGTTCCCTTTATTCCTTGTTTTAGCAAACTATCTTCAATTGCCGTTGTATAATATGCATAACGGTCTGTAAAAGTTGTATATTTTTCGGCAAAAACTACTTTGGTTATTTCAGATGCTAAAATAACAGGCTTTCCAATTGTTTCGCCAATTTCTATTTTAATTAATGAAGTTCCTTCTACGAATATCAAATAATATTTATTTTCAATTTTCAAAACGCCTTGCTGAGACACTTCTTTTTGAGTAATATAAAACTCTTTTAAACCTGTTCCATCTGTGTTAATTCTATGATAAGAAGTTAATTCAAATTTATCCGCAGAACTTTTATCTTTATGTGTATTCGGTGAAGCAAAGAAGATATATTTTCCAATGCTGTATAAAAATGAATGCTCACTTCCTGCCACCTTTGATATGACCGATTCCACATTTTTAGGCATGTTTGTTTTCTCATCATATTCAATTGCCTTATTATTCAATTTAACACGATAAAGTGCCTCGTTTTTTACCCGACCTGTGTCATTGTCATTTGCTTTTAGTGATGAATAAGATTTAAAAGCATTTGCAAAATAGATGTAATCATCATAAACTAAAACATCGCCAACCACTTCTAAGTTAGAAGTATTCGTTGGTGCAGTTATCAATGGTTGTGCACATCCGGAAACCAACATAATTGAAACAATTAAGCATGTCGCAAGAGTTAAGATTAATTTTTTTGTTTTTTTCATATTTACTCCGTATTAAATTTTTAAAAGAAACTTTATTATAATTTAACAGATTAATTTTAAAAAATGTTTTCATTAGAATATCATTTATTAATTTTAATGTCAACTAAATTGAATAATATATTAAATAATTAAAATTTACTAAATCAAAAATTTGTTTTTAAAATTATCTTTATTTTTATACTAAAATTAGCTTGTTTTATCTTTATTTTCTTTATCCCTATTTGCTTTTTCAAGCTTAGTGTAATAATCTTTAACTGTGGCTTTTATTGCCTCTTCTATTAAGATAGTAACATAAATTTTATTCAAAGGCACATTATTTAAAGCATTGTTGATTTCAAAATCTTTTATTTGCAAAACTTCGTCTAATTTTTTGCCTTTTATCATTTCGCATGTAATGTTTGCAGCTGCAATGATAACAGGTCCACCGAAAACTTTAAATTTAGCTTCTTCCACAATTTCAGTTTCATTATTTACCAAAAAATAAAATTTTATAATATTTCCATTTTCAATGTCATTTATCTTCGATGTTGCATTAGCGCCTCTTATTAGACCAGCATTTTTAGGATTTGTAAAATTTGAAATAATCTTTTTATTATACATATTTATTCACCTTACTTTTTGTTTCCGCCCGTTTTTGTTACAGGAGAAATTTTCCTTAATTTTGCAACTGATTTCACAAGCTTATCAATAACAAAATCAACTTTTTCTTTGGAAATCATTTTACCGAAAGAAAATCTTATGGCCCCTCTTGCCAGCTCTTCACCAAGTCCCAACGCCTGCAATACATGGGATGTTTCAGCTAGACCCGCAGTGCATGCTGACCCTGTTGACACCGCAATACCATCTAAATCAAGAAGCATTAAAAGCGATTCGCCATCAATCATCTCAAATGATAAATTTACAATCCCTTGCACTTTTTGTAGTGGATGCCCATTAAGTTTTACATAAGGTATTTTTTCATTAACCTGTTCTAAAAAATAAGTTCTAATAGTTTTTATTTTTTGTTGATTTACAGCTAAATCCCTAGTAGCAATTTCAACTGCTTTTCCAAAACCTGCAATAGAAGGAACATTAATAGTTCCACCTCTTTTATTTCGTTCTTGGCTTCCACCGTAAATTAAATTATTAATCTTAATGCCGTTTTTTATATACAAAGCCCCTATGCCCTTAGGTCCATAAATTTTATGACCACTCATTGTCATAGCATCAATTTCCATATCCTGAACATCTAGTTTTAAAGCTCCGACAGCCTGCACTGCATCCGTATGAAAAATTATTCCGTGTTCGTGTGCTGTTTTACCTATTGCCTTAATATTTTGAATTGTCCCTATTTCATTATTAACCGACATCATTGAAATTAATATTGTTTCAGTTTTAATATTGTGCATTAAATCAGCTAGACTTGCCAAACCATACTGGTCAACAGGCAAATATGTTATTTCAAAGCCCATTTGTTCAAGACTTTTGCAACTTGCTAAAACAGATTCATGCTCAATTGCAGTTGTGATTATGTGATTACCCTTATTACGATTTGCCAAAGCAAGCCCCATAATAGCCCAATTATTTGCTTCTGTCCCGCCACTAGTGAAATAAATTTCATTAGACATTTTTGCGTTAATTGCCTTAGCAATTCTATCTCTTGCCCTGTCCACAATGCCCATTGCTTCTCTTCCAAAATTATGAAGACTACTAGCATTACCATAGATAGTACTGAAACATGGCAACATTTCATTTAAAACTTCGCCTGACACATAAGTTGTTGCGGCATTATCTAAATAAATTTTTTCATTCATTTTTTAATTTTTCCTTATTTTAATTATACCTTTATTTGAAAAATTGTCAATATTAGTTATGGTTAATAAAAAAAAAATTATAATTTATACTATTTTAAATTTTAGTGTTAAGATTAAAACAAAAAAACATATTTGAGTTTTTAAAAGCCAAATAAGTTTTTTAATTTTTTATAAAATAGAATTGTTTGAAAGTTAATATAGTTTTATATTTTCATAAGTTCAAAAATTGCCAATTTATTTCTTAAACCTATTTCTCTTTTTATAGGCTTGCCATCTTTAAACACAATTAAAGTTGGAATGCTCATTATTCCAAATTCTCTTGCTAAATCTTCACATTCATCAACATCAATCTTTACAATATCAAACTCACCATTATTTTCTTCCGTTACTTGTTCCAAGATAGGTGTAAGCATTCTGCACGGTCCACACCATGTTGCAGTAAAATCTACCAAAACAGGTTTTTTGTTTTCTAAAACCTTCGACTTAAAATCTTCCGATTGTATTTGTTCCATTTCTATCTCCCTTTGAAAAACTTTATATACCAAAATTAACACACATTAACTTGATATATATCAGATAACTTAAAATAAATTATTACATAAAAATTATTGTAAGTCAACTTGAAACTTTATAAAATATATTTTCTTAAATCATATTTATTTCTGGTTTCACTAAAAGCATTTTTTACATATTGTTTATCAATTGTTATTTCCTGCAACGGATGCTTTCCGTTAGCGTTAAATGAAATATCTTCAATTAATCTTTCTAAAATAGTGTGCAAACGCCTTGCGCCTATATTTTCGCTTGTGGAATTTTCTTGCTCAGCCATTTCAGCTATTTCATCTAAGGAATCATCTGTGAATTTTAAATCTATATTATCCACTTTTAACAAGCTTGCATATTGAAATGTTATCGAATTTTTGGGCTGAGATAAGATATTTTTAAAGTCATTTTTCGTTAAATTAGATAGTTCCACTTTAATAGGGAATCTGCCTTGAAGTTCAGGAATCATATCTTCAATTTTGCTTATATGAAATGCTCCCGCAGCAATAAATAATATGAAATCAGTTTTTATATTTCCATATTTTGTAGCAATTGTTGAACCTTCTACAATTGGAAGAATATCTCTTTGTACACCTTCTCTGGACACATCAGGTCCGCTGTCGGTCGCACTTTTGCCTATAATTTTATCCATTTCATCAATGAAAATAATTCCGTGCTCTTCGGCTCTGCGGATTGCTTCCGAATTAACATTATCTTGGTCAATTTGTCGGTCGCACTCTTCATTAAACAATAGCTCTTTTGCTCTTTTTACAGAAATTCTTTTGTTTTTTTTCTTTTTAGGCATAAAGCCTCCAAATATTTCATTTAGATTTATTTCTGCAATTCCACCAGCCATACCTATCGGCTTAATAGATTCACTAACTTCAATTTCAATTATTTCATCATCCAGCTTGCCACTTTCATAATCCGCTTTTATTTTATTTTTTAGCTCTTCATCTGAAATGTCGCCTTTTCCCGCAAGCTTGCTTATAAAAATGGTGTCTAAAATTTTGTTGTCTACAATTGGCTTTGCCTTGCTTTCAACTTGATGTTGTTTTTCATCTTTTACCATTCTTACAGACATCTCAACTAAATCTCTAACCATACTTTCGACATCTCTACCCACATACCCTACTTCTGTATACTTGGTTGCTTCAATTTTTATAAAAGGAGCTTTAACAAGTTTGGCTAAACGCCTTGCAATTTCGGTTTTACCTACACCAGTTGGACCTTTCATTATAATGTTTTTCGGGGTTATCTCTTCCCGAATTTCTTTTGGAAGCTTGCTTCTTCTATAACGATTTCTTAAAGCAACTGCAACTGCTCTTTTGGCATCACTTTGTCCTATAATATATTTATTTAATTCTTGAACAATTTCTTTTGGTGATAAATTCATTTAAACATCCTCCACTATTATATTTGAATTTGTGAAAATACATATATCACTTGCAATTTTTAAAGCTTTATAAGCTATTTCCTTAGCTGATAAATTTGTATTTTCATTCATAGCTTTTGCCGCCGCAAAAGCATAATTTCCTCCCGAACCGATAGCGCAAATATTATCTTGGGGCTCAATAACATCACCGTTTCCTGTTAAAATTAAAAGCATTTCACTATCAGCCACAATCATCATTGCCTCTAAATGACGCAATATTTTATCTGCTCGCCAAAGTTGAGCTAGTTCCACTGCACTTCTCATTAAATTTCCTGAAAACTTATTAAGCATTTCTTCAAATCTTTCACTTAAACTAAAAGCATCAGCCACCGAGCCTGCAAAACCTATTACAACTTTATCATTATAAATTCTTCTTACCTTTTTAGCATTGTTTTTAAGTATTACAGTTTGCGAAAGAGTAACTTGTCCATCACCGGCAATAGCTGTTTTCCCATCTTTGCGTATTGCACAAATTGTTGTTCCCCTAATATCCATATTTTCTCCTTAATTCTCTTTATAATTTATTTTAATCTAATTTATATTTCTTCTTCATCTTTAATATAATTACATTTTATACATTTAAGAACATTTTTTCCTTTTAATGTTTTTTTATATAAAACTTCTTTACATTGCGGACACTTTTCTGATGTTGGAATATCCCAGCTCATAAATTTACATTCCGGATACCCTGAACAAGCATAATATAATTTACCTTTTTTACTTCTTCGTGGTAAAAGACCCTTTCCGCATTCAATGCATACACCAACAAGTTTTTGTTCTTGATCACCATAGTATTTTTCAATGCTTTTACAAGCAGGAAAATTCGAACAGCCTAAAAATTTACCATATCGACTTTCACGCAGTAACATTTTATTGCCACAAAGTTTGCAAATTTCGTCGGTTTCAATTGGCTTGATTTTGAATTCTTCCGAAGTTTTATCTGCTCCTTCTAATAAATCCTTAAAACCATCCCAGAACTTAGCCACAACATTTTGCCAATCTTCACCTTTTTCCGCAATTTCATCAAGCTTATCTTCCATATTTGCAGTAAACTTAACATTTATTACACCTTTGAAGTATTTATCTAAGTAATCAGATACCAATTCTCCAAGCTCAGTTGGTAGCAGGCTTTTATTTTCTTTTATTGTATAGCCACGCAAAGCCAAAACTGTTATTGTTGGAGCATAAGTTGCTGGACGACCAATTCCTTTTTCTTCCATTGCTTTAACTAGACTTGCTTCGGTATATCTAGCTGGTGGCTTTGTGAACTTTTGTTCCGTGTTTAATTTTAATAATTTTAAGATTTCGTTCTCTTCTAATCTTGGCATTTTTACATCATCATCAGCCGTGCTAGCAACGCCATTATAAATTATCGTAAAACCTTCAAAATCAATTGTTCTTCCCGTAGCCCTGAACAAATAATTATTTGCTGTAATATCAACCGATAAACTATCATAAATGGCTGGCGACATTTGGCTTGCCATAAATCTTTCATAAATCAATTTATACAACTTAAAAACATCATCTCTTAAAGACGGCTTTACTCGCTCTGGTGTCATTTCAATAGAAATTGGTCTTATTGCCTCATGAGCATCTTGTGCGTTTTTCTTTGAAGCATAAAAATTTGGCTTTTCTGGTATAAAACTTTTGCCAAATTTGCTTGAAATATAATTTCTAGCACTTGATATCGCATCTGGTGATACTCTTGTTGAATCGGTTCTTATGTAGGTTATAAGTGCTATTTTGCCTTCGCCTAGCACTTCAACACCTTCATATAAAGTCTGAGCACACATTGATGTTTTTGCAAGCGACATTCCTAGTTTATTTAGAGCATCTTGTTGCATTGTACTTGTTGTGAAAGGAGCTGATGGATTTGCCTTTGTTTTTGATTTTTTAATATTGCTTACAATATAATCAGCTGACTTTAAGTTGTTAATTATTTTGTCAACTTCTTCTTTGCTCACTGGCTTTATTTTTTTCTTTTCATAAGAATGCAAAGTTGCACGAAAAGCCTGCTTATCATCTTTCTTTGAAAGATCAGTAGAAACTATCCAATATTCTTCTGGCTTAAATTCTCGGATTTCCTTTTCACGATCAACAACAAGTTTTAAAGCAATGCTTTGTACTCTGCCCGCACTTAGCTTCGGCTTAATTGCCTTACAAATAATTGGCGAAAGTTTATAACCTACAATTCTGTCAAGCACTCGCCTTGCTTGCTGTGCGTCAACTAACTTCTGATTAATCGTACGCGGATTTTTCAACGCATTTTCAACGGCTTTTTTTGAAATTTCGTTAAATTCAATACGACATTTCTGTTCTGGTTTTAAATTTAAAATATTCGCAATATGCCATGAAATTGCTTCACCTTCTCTGTCAGGGTCAGTTGCTAAAAGAACTTCTTCCGACTTCTCTGCCTTCTTTTTCAAATCAATTACAATATTTTTCTTATCTGGAATTATCTCATATTGAGGCTCAAAATTATTCTTTAAGTCCACACTTAAAGTTTTGCTTTTTAAATCTCTTACATGACCTTTTGTCGCGACAACTTCATAACCAGAACCTAAATATTTTTTTAATGTATCTCGTTTTCCAGAGCCTTCTATAACTACTAACTTCATTTTTCTCCTTTGGCTTATGTGAATTTAGTGCCTATTGTATTTTTAACCGAGTTTTATGCGACTGAAATAACCACATTAAAACATAAGGTCGCACAGGGCAAATTATTCAATTTTTTTAAACTTAAATAAAGATTATTTGTAATTATATTTAATTTATTGAATAAATGTTTCCCGGTAATTTTCTTATTAAACCACGAATTTGCAACATTGTCAAACAACTGTTTAATGTTTTTATTTCTAGCTTTGTTATATCGTGTAAATTTTCCAATGACTGTTCGACATCTTCTAATGCTGTTAAAATTATTTTTTCATTGATATTAGTTTGAACCGATTCAACTCTTTTTGTGCTTATCTTATTCGGGGTTATCCCCATTTTAAACAAGATATCTTCCGTCTCTGTAACGCAAGCACCTTGCATTGATTTTAGTATTTTATTTGTGCCCTTACCTTTTATATTGTTGATATTTCCAGGCACAACAAAAATTTCTTTTCCATATTCTAATGCATAATTCTTTGTGTGAAGCGCTCCGCTTTTTTCGGGAGCTTCGGTTATTAAAACACCATCACTAAGAGCGGCTATTATTCTGTTTCTGAAAGGAAAAGTGTAAGATGTTGGGCGAATGTTTGGTCTGTATTCACTAATAAGTAAGCCTTTTTGAGTAATTTCTTCTGCAAGGTTCGTGTTTATTGCTGGATATATCTTGTCAAACCCGCCGCCTAAAACTGCTATGGTTTTACCATTATTTGATAATGCTTGTTCGTGTGAAATTTTATCAACACCAGAAGCCAATCCACTTATTATGGTCAAATTATTTTGAGCTAATTCTTTTGCAAAAATTTCGGTAATATACCTGCCGTAGGCGGAAGGAAATCTTGTTCCTACAATTGCAATACTCTTTGTATTAAACAAAGATAAATCACCTTTACAAAAAAGAACAAGTGGCTTTTCATCTATTTCTTTTAATTTACTTGGATAATTAGAATTTAAAACTGTAACGCATTTAATGTTTTTACTATCTAAATTATTTATATAAGAGTTTAATATGGCTTCATTTACTCCTATCATTTCTGAATAAATACTTGTGCCAACTATTTTTATTATTTCGTTCTTTCTTGAATTTATATTATTAATTTTATAGCCTAACTCACTTAAAATATTTAAAATTTTATTTGCCTTATTCAATGACACATTAAACATTGTCAACCATATTAACGCTTTTTCATCCTGAGTATACATTTTCTTCCCTTAATATCTATTAAATTTATTTATAAAATCAATGTTTCAATTAATGATTTATTAAAACCTAAATCCAATATTTTTGATCTAGCGACCTATATTGGATTGCTTCTGCAACATGTTCTACCAATATTTCATCTTCACCGTCTAAATCTGCAATAGTTCGTGCAACTTTTAAAATTCTGTTATATGCCCTTGCACTTAAAGATAGGTTTTCGAAAGCATTTTTTAATAATGTTTCACTGTCTTTACCTAAGATACAAAAGTCCTTAGTCATTGCAGTATTTATTTTACTATTACAATATAATTTATAATCTTTAAATCTATTATTTTGAATTTTCCTTGCCTTATTTACTCTATTACGAATATCAACAGAACTTTCTTCTTCATCTTTGCTTTTGATTTCATCATATGTAATGCCGTCAACTTCAACATGTAAATCAATTCTATCCATAAGCGGACCAGACAACTTATTTAAATATTTATGAATTTGAGATGGTGTGCAAGAACAATTGTGTTTAGAACTTCCATAATATCCACAAGGACAAGGATTCATACTTGCAATTAAAGTAAACGCCGCTGGATAAACCGCAGTTTGAGCCGCCCGTGCCACAGTTATAATACCATCCTCTAATGGTTGCCTTAATGCTTCTAAGGTATGGCGGGCATATTCAGGCATTTCATCTAAAAACAAAACACCATTATGAGCCATACTGATTTCGCCTGGTCGAACATTTCTTCCGCCACCAGTTAAACTTGGCAGTGTGGAAGTATGATGCGGAGTTCTGACTGGTCTTTCAAACATAAAACCTTTATTATTCAATTCTCCTGCGACACTATGAATTTTTGTAACTTCTAAAGCCTCATCAAAAGTCATATCGGGTAAAATTGAAGCAAAGCTCTTTGCAAGCATTGTTTTTCCGCTTCCAGGTGGACCAATCATCAACAAATTATGCCCCCCAGCCGCAGCAATTTCAAGAGCTCGTTTTGCACTAGTTTGACCTTTAATATGTTTGAAATCATGAGAAAAAGTTATTTCATTTTTCCACCTTAAAAACTTAGTGTTTTCCATTGGACTAATTTGTTCTGTTCCGTTAAGAAATCTTACTGTTTGTTGTAAACTTTTAACAGAATAAACTTCAATATCATTAATAAAACTTGCTTCGTGGCGGTTATCAAAAGGAATAATAAATTTTTTATAACCTAATTTTTTAGCGGATATCAAAATCGCTAAAACACCTTTCACTTTTCTAATTTCACCACTTAAAGACAATTCCCCAAGAATTACATAATCTTGAATTGTTTTCACCGGAATTTGATTATGAGCCGCCAAAATTCCAATAGCAATGGGCAAATCAAATACAGGTCCTTCCTTCTTTTTATCGGCAGGAGCAAGATTTACTGTTATTCTTTTAAAAGGAAATTCCAGTAAAGAGTTTTTAATAGATGCTCTGATTCTTTCAATAGACTCTTTAACAGCTACATCAGCTAGTCCAACAAGCTCAAAAGAATAAAGCCCGTTAGCAATATTTACTTCAACAATTACCGGAAAACCTTCAATGCCTTTAAGCCCGAAACAATATGTTTTAGAAAGCATAAACTCCCCTTAAATATTAATATAGCATAAAATGAAATGAATGGGCAAATATATTTTCTAAAATTAAAAATTAAAGTTTATAATTGTAGAGATAGAGTATTTACTTAAATATTTTATATGTGGTTAAAAATGCAGGATTTTATTAAATTCTTCTAATTTTCAAAATCCATTATCTCACCGCCACCTAAACATATACCTTCTTTATCATATAATACTGCGTATTGCCCTGATGTAATTGCTCGCTGAGGATGTTTGAAATTAATTAAAACATAATCATCAAAAATGTTTACCTTAACTTCTTGGTCGGGCTGTCTGTATCTAAATTTTGCAAAACATTCAAATTGATTTTCGGCTGGCATTTCAGGAATCCAATTAAAATTGTTACACTTGCAAAAACTTGAAAACAATGCTTTATCTTCTCCTTGTGAAACAACTAAGCGGTTATCTTTCAAATTTTTCGCCAATACAAACCACCGCTCACCACTTCCACCACTTCGCCCGCCAAGATTTAAACCTCGTCTTTGCCCTATTGTGTAATACATAAGTCCATCATGTTGCCCGACAATTTCTCCGCTTTGCGTTATGATGTCCCCCTTAGTGGCAGGTAAATAATTCTTTAAAAA
Source organism: Clostridia bacterium (assembly GCA_028708805.1). Classification (GTDB taxonomy): domain Bacteria; phylum Bacillota; class Clostridia; order Christensenellales; family UBA1242; genus UBA5489. The sequence goes on from JAQVYC010000011.1 coordinate 30,931, forward strand.
TTGCTTAAAGTTTCTTTCGCCTATAAAACATATACCAGTAGAATCTTTCTTATTTGCTGTTGACAATCCTAATTCTTCGGCAATTTTTCGAACTTGTGGTTTTGTTATTTCAGAAAGCGGAAACAATACTTTTTCCAACTGATTTTGGCTGAGCTGATTTAAAAAATAACTTTGGTCTTTGTTTAAATCTTTTGATTTAGCAAGGTAAAACTTGCCATCTTTTTCTATCTTTTTGCAATAATGACCTGTGGCGATATAATCTGCACCAAGCTTATTTGCTTGTTCTAAAAAAGGACCAAATTTTATTTCTTTATTACAAAGCACATCTGGGTTGGGTGTTCTACCCTTTTTATATTGTTCTAGAAAATATGAAAAAACTCTTTTTTGATATTCTTTTGAATAGTTTACACTATAATATGGCATGTCAATTAAATTGCATACCCTTTTTACATCTTCATAGTCATCTTCGGCGGTACAATTATCTCCTTCTTCCCAATTAATCATAAAAAGCCCAATGACTTTATAGCCCTGTTGTTTTAATAAATATGCCGCCACACTGGAATCAACTCCTCCACTCATACCAACAACAACTGTTTCTTGTTTTTTAATCATATAAATACTCTTTTTCTTTAATTTAAATCAACTTAATGTTTATTTTGTATTAATTTTATTATTTTCTGGTAATTTTAAAGCAATAGGAACTTTATATTTATTGAATGCGATTAAAATTAAATCATAAAACCAAAAATAAAAAACTAAGGCGGCGGGAATTAACAACCATGTTTTAAATAAATATGCCTGAAAGCTCGGCTCTAAAACTAATAACAAAACCATAAACAGCAATGAAAAAAGAAAACTAAACGCCGCTTTGTAATATCTACCAACATAGAAATTATGCAAGCCCAGATAACCACCAAAAGCACATAGAATACCTGCTAACCAACGCTTTAAATCACTCGGAAACTGATTTGTTAAAAGAACTTTCTCATTTTCCTTGTTTACTATTGCCCTTTTCGCCTCCTGATTAGAAGCATATTTTAATCTTTCAAAAACCAATTTGCAATTAGGACATTTTATCATATTTGCATATGTTTTTTGCTTACATCTAGGGCATTTTTTTATTAATTTCTCGTTAGACACAATCTCTCCTTAATCTGCTTTAAATATCTAATTTAATTTTAACATAAATAATCTTAAATTGATATAATATTTTTCGAATTAAAAATTGTTAACAATTTTCTTTTTATTACATAATATGAACTGGGAGGACAAAAGAAAAATGTTTTGTAATAATACCTTTAGACACTCATGTGGAAAATCTCAATGTGGAGGCGGTTACACTCCACCAGTAAATCCATCTTGCTTTCCTATAACTGGAAACAAATGCGGGGATCAATGGAACCATTGCGGTAATTGGGACAGATGTTGCAACAGATGTGATTGCAAATTTGATTCTCATTGCGGCTGTTTTCCATCATTTTGCAAGAGACCCATAATTTGCTTTCCTTTAGGAGCTTTTAAACAACAAAATAATTGGAAAAAGCCTTTAAAAAGAAACTCTAATAGTTCACAATTTAATAATCTAAACTTTCCAGAATAAATAATAAGTTATTTTAGCTGAAAATTTTATATTTTTTTCCAATCATTTAAAATAGATTCCGCAAACTCGAAGACCTCTTGAAAAGACAAGGGGTCTTCTAAATTTACTCCTGCAAGTTTTAAAACTTCTAGAGGGGGTCTTGAAGAACCCGCAGATAAAAATTGTAAGTAACTTTCTTTAGCACCTTCTTCGTTATTAAAAAGTCTTTTGGCAATATGCACAGCACTTGTTATACCTGTTGCATATTTATAAACATAAAAAGCTCTGTAAAAATGCGGTATGCGACTCCATTCATATCTTATTTCAGATAAAAGTTCAACATTTTCACCGAAATATTTTTTATTCAAGTCCCAATAAATATTGTTTAAAATATCTTTTGACAAAATTTGTGTACTTTCGTAAATACTATGCAATTTGCTTTCAAATTCTGAAAACATTGTCTGACGAAAAAAGCTACCATAAAAATTGTACATAAAATGACTGTAACAAAAAATTTTTTCTTCTTTTGTTTTTGCGGTTTTCATAAGATATAAAAGCAACAATATTTCATTGACATTGCTTGCAATTTCCGCTAAAAATATTGAATAATGCGAAGTTTCATAAGGTTGTTTTTTATCAGAATAATAAGAGTGCATTGCATGCCCTAATTCATGTGCAATTGTAAAAACTGAATTTATGTTTTCTTTATAATTTAAAAGCACAACAGGATGAATTCTATATGAGGCATTTTCAAAAGCACCACTGGTTTTGCCTTTGTTTTCGTATACATCAATCCAGCGTTCATCATATGCTTTTTGAACTAAATTCATATATTCTACACCTAGTGGAGCGGTTGCCTTTTTTACAAGTTCAATTGCTTCTTCATATGAAATATTTACATTAAACCTATCGGTTGTTGGAGCACTTAAATCATATATGGCAAACTTATCTAGTTTTAATTCTTGTCTTTTTATTTCAAAATATTTATGAAAAACACTAAGATTTTTATTTGCTGAATCAATTAAATTATCATACACTTTCCCACTTATTTCTTCGCCAAACAAAGCATTTTCAAGACAGGAATCAAAATTGCGAATTTTACTACTAAAAGCATTTGATTTTATATCATTTATATAATTTGTTGCCAATGTGTTGTTAAATTCTTGATACTTTTTATGCAAACCAATCATTGCATTTTTCCTTAAAACACGGTCTGAGCTTTGAATATAAAGCCCATAATTTCCGTGAGTTAATTCTTTCTTATTTCCTTGTGCGTCCTGTACTGACTCAAATGTAAAGTCTACATCATTAAGCATATCGAAAACTTCTGAAAACCCGCCTGAAAAAGACTGCATTTTGGAAAGCAATGCTTCTTCTTTTTTAGATAAAATATGAGGTTTGAAGCGTGAAATATCTCTAAAATATTCTCTAAACTGTGGATAGGATGAATTTAGCATTAGCTTGTTTAGCACTTCTGTTGGCAATTCGCTGATTTCCACTTTAATAAACGATGATAAAGTTGAAAATTCTAAATACACACTCATACCTTTTTCTTGAAGTTCTTTTGCTTCACTATTTTCACCATCTTCACTTACTTTTAAAGTTGCATATGAAAGCAAGGCATCTAGCTTTAACCAAATATCTGAATTAAACAATAAGCATTCAAAAACCGTTTCTTCATTGAAAAGTTTTGTTTCATAATCTTTGATTTTTTGCATTTCTTTTTTTACTATATTCAATCGTGAAATACAATCTTGATTATCTTTGCAATAATCAGTTAAATCCCATTTATACTTTTCACTTATTTCTTCTCGTTTCTTCAAAACTACTCCTATTTTATATATATTTTTGAAAATTAAATAAATTCCAAGGATTTTTATCTTCAAATGGGTAAGCCTTGAATTGCAAGGTCTTATCTAAGGTTGGATGTTTGAAAACCAGTTCACTTGCCCATAAAGCCAAATTGTTCGTCATTACTTTCAAATCACCAACATTTCCATATTTCGCATCACCATAAATGGGTGTCCCTATACTTGCAAGTTGTAATCTTATTTGGTGAGGTTTACCTGTTTCTAGATTTATTTTTAAAAGGCTTAAATTGTTAACCGTATCTAAAACAACATAATCCATTTCTGCCTTTTTTGCTCCTGTTTCCAACATAGGAACTATTCTAACTTTATTTTCCTTTTCATCTTTTTTTACATAATGTTCAAGGTGTGCCCTACTCATTCTAGGAACGCCTTTCACAACTGCATAATATGTTTTTTCAAATGTTCCGTTTTTAATTTGAGCCGAAATTCTAGAAGCGGATTTTGAATTTCTAGCAAAAACAATAACACCACCTGTTGGACGGTCTAACCTGTGAACTAACCCCACAAAAGCCTCGCCCTTTTTATTATATTTCTCTTTTATATAGCCTTTGACCATACTTAATAAATCATTATCTCCGCTAGCATCTGCTTGCGTAGGTATATTTTGCGGTTTTAACACCACAACAATATGATTGTCTTCATAAATTATATCTAACATATTTCCTCTTTTTTAAAACTTTTCTAATAAGGCGTTCATGTCCATAATATCGCCTGTTGTTAAAATGCCAAGCGGAACTTCTTGCATACTGCCCGTTTTTGTTAAAATTAATATAAGCAATTTCCTGTTATCGTAAAAAAGATCTAAGGCTTTTTCAATTGTTATACCCATTGGAACTACTTCATAATATTTTACATCATTAAATTTTCTTATAACATCTTCAATTTTAGTTTGTTCTAAAAATTGATTGATGTCTACCTTGCCAACAATTTGCTCTCCTATTATATTTAAAATTTTTTGCCCGTTCGCTACACCTATTAAGCCCTCATTTTTATATACCGGCAAATTGCTGAATGATGATGTGTAAATAACTTCAATTACTTTTTTAAGAGGCATATCACTTTCAACTGTTACCACATCTTTTTTACAAACTGTATTCCAAACTTTCGGTGGTGCAGATATTAACCCTGCAATATATTCCATTTCTAAAACCACACTTTCATGTGGCTCTGCAATTATATACTCATCATTTGCTCTATGAATAATTGCATTTCTAAGCCTGCCATAATCAATTAATTTATCTTCATACTTTCTAACTACATAATTCATCACAACTGACTTTCTTATCATTTCGGAAAACGACATACTTCGCCTAAAATTATATTGAACTCTAAGTTCATGGTCAATTGTGTTATATGCTCTTATAAATCTTCTTGCGTTATCTTCATCTGTTTTTATCATAAAAACTCCTAAAACTATTATAACATTCAGCATTTTATATTGCAATGATTTATCAAGAAAATAAAATAAAAAAGCCGTGCAATTTGCTTTGTCAAAGATAACCTACCTCATCAATTAAAACTCAGCTCCACCAAAGCTTCCTTATGGCACATAAAAGATATTGCTTAATGTTGCTGTCTTCCAACCCTCACATAATTCACAATTTTTTATTGCATAAGACCTTAATTTCAACACTGGATTAAAAAAGACGATAAATAAATTAAACTTTGCCGAGGCAAACCATCAGTTCTGCTGTAGCGGATTGCAGATTACAGGGCACCGCTAGCTCCCCACTTAGCACGGCAGTTAATAATAACACAAGTTTAAAACAATATCAATAAAAAAATTAAAATTTTATTTTAATGCCAGTCAATTTCGTTTTTTCCATTATTTTTTAATATCTGATTAATTTTCGAGAAATGTTTACATCCCCAAAACCCATTATAAGCTGACAACGGACTTGGATGGGCTGCTTGCAAAACTATATGCTTGGAACTATCAATAAGCGGAATAAAAATTTTAGCATTTGCTCCCCAGCATACAAAAATAACTTGTTCTTGTTTAGAATTAACTAACTTAATAATTTCTTGCGTTAAGATTTCCCAACTTTTACCCTTATGTGAATTCGGTAGATTTTGCCTTACAGTTAAAACAGTATTTAAAAGCAAAATACCCTGCTTTGCCCAGCGTGTTAAATTTCCGCTCGGCAAACATTTTATATACAAATCACTTTCAATCTCTTTAAATATATTTTTAAGCGAAGGTGGCAAAGGCTGTCCATCCTGCACAGAAAAACAAAGTCCGTGTGCTTGATTTGGTTGATGATACGGGTCTTGCCCTATAATTACAACTCGAATATCTTTAAACTGACAATAATTTAAACTGTTGAAAACATTTTCACAAGCTGGATAAATTGTGTAATTATTGTATTCATCTTGTAAAAAAGATTGAAGTTTTTTAAAATACTCCTTTTCAAATTCATCTTCTAAAATTTTATGCCAATTCTTTGTTATTTTGAACATATATATATTATAGTATATAATTTTTGTAATTTCAAGTGAACTTGATTTAAAATAAATTTATAAAACTTAACAAATAAATTGCAAAATCAAATTTTATATGTTAAAATATGAAAATTATAGGAATAGGAGATGTCATGAATTTAAAAACTATTATTAATTCCTTGAAAAACATAATAACTGTGAAACAATTAAATAATAACGAATTTCAATTAACAACTCTTGCGAATTATCCGAATAAGCAACCTATTGTTATTTATTTACAAAAAGTAAATAATGAATGGATTTTAGTTGATAAAAAAGAAATTTTAAAATTTATGAATAATATCTACGACTTATCCTCAGCGGAAGTTAAAGGTTGTATAAATAATGTTATAAAAGTTTATAACTTTAAAATGCAAGGCGGAGTTTTAATTGCAGACTCAATTAATGAAACTAATCTAGCTCAAAAAGTTTTATACTTTACAATGTGTATTGCACAATTAATAAATATGTACCCATTTTTCGAGTCTCCCGAATAAAAAACCAAACTATATAATATAATTAAGTTATAAATCTAAATTTAATAAATTTAGATTTTTTTAATAAAACTATATCTAACTTTTTATTCGTCATATTGCGTAACATCAAAATCTTTGAAGCCATATGTTTCGGACTCTCTTTCTCTTTCCTTGCCATTTTCGCTTTTATAATCTATATTATTTGTTTTCTTTCTATTGGAGTTGTCTATATTTGCCTTATAATTAATTTCATTTTGCTCTTGATTATAATTTTCTTGCTTATCGTTTGACTTATTGATTTGTCGCTTTTCACCGTTTTTCTTTACATTTTTTTGCTTGAAAACATTTTCTGTTAATTTGATTTTACCCTTACTTTTTAATGCCATTGCAAGCATTACAAAAGCCGCCATTCCTATAATAAAATAAACAAATCGGCTAAGCAAACTTGCCTGCGAACCAAAAAAACCCGCTACGAAATCATACTGAAATGCTCCTATGAAGAACCAATTTAAACTTCCTATCATAATTATTATAAAACTTATAAATGTAAGCATAAAATATCCCCTTATTGAATATAATGTGATTTATATAAAAATTTATACAAACTATAAACCAAAAACTATTAAGATGACAACACAAGATTAAAAAAAAATATCACTTGACATATGAACTTATCTGAGTTATAATTCAATCTGAAAAAATCAAATTATCAAATAGTTTTTGCATATGGCAAAAACTTTTATTATATAGGAGTGAATATGGTAGCTTATTTAACACCTGAGGGTAAGAAAGAATTAGAAAATAAATTAGAATATTATAAAACAGTTAAAAGAGCAGAATTAAGCGAAGCAATAGGTGTTGCAAGAGAATATGGCGATTTGAAAGAAAACGCAGAATATGACGCAGCAAAAGAAGCACAGGCTGTTCTTGAAGCTGAAATTGCTGAAATTGAATCAAAACTTAGAAATTGCGTTATTATAGATAAGAAAAACATAGACACAAGCAAGGTGTCTATTGGTTGTTATGTGAAAATTTATGATAAAAAATTCGGCGAAGAAGTGGAATATAAAATTGTAGGTTCAACTGAAAGTAATCCTTTAAAAGGTTTAATAAGCAATGAATCACCTGTTGGAATTGCGCTTATAAATGCAAGCGTTGGTGATATTGTTCCAGTTGAAACTCCAGTTGGAATTAGTGAACTTAAAGTATTATCAATTCGAGTTTAATTTTCTATTATGAAATTTTATAATACGAAAAATTAGTGAATAAATTTATCAAACCAACTTCACTAAATTTTTGGAATTTTCTTTTAACTAGGCAAACAAACTTAAAAGATTTTTTCACTTTGGCAATTCATATTGACAATTATTTACTTATTTTATATAATGTATTGGTCTAGTAAAATAGAGCATAAATTTAATATTGAGGTATGACATGAGTCAAACATTAAAATTTTTGGTTAGCAATGTTAAGGGAGATAAAGCAACGAATGATAAAAGTTGTTACTTTAAAAAAGATGGAGTTTTAATATTTATAAACTGCGGTAGAGGTGTTTTAGATGCCGTTAAAAAAAGCATTTTATTAAAAGATGTTAAAGAAGTTTACCAAATTTTAACTCACGATAGCAATGACCATATTTTTGATATTAAAGACTTTTTTGAATATGTTAAAACAGAAACTGGTAAAAAGCCAATTCTAATTGATTCTATAAGCTATAAAAGAAACAAGCTAGCAAAAGCAGGGCTAAAAGAAGACCGAGATTATGAAAGTGTTAATCCTTTAAAAAATAATTTCAATTGGATTAATTTTTTAGCTTTTCCGCATTCAGATAAAAGTTTATCATGCCCTATTGAACTTGTTTTAAATGATAAAAAAATTTTTTATGCTGGCGATTGTAATAATATACCTTTTTCTATTGAAGGCTATGATGAATATTATTTTGATTTTGCGGATAAAGAAAGTGAATACTTTATGAATATTGAAGGCATAAAAAAAGTTGTAAAGAAAAACAAAATAAGAAAAGATAAACTTTGGGTAGTTCATTTAATAAGTTTAAAAGCTTTTGAAATGGCACAAAGAGCTGGAATGCAAATTGCAACAGAAGAAAAATTGAAATTTCGCAAAGTGAAAAGAACATTAACAAAAAATGTAGAATTAAGTCCTCAATTTAAAAAATAATTTTTTATATTTATAACAAACAAGTTTAAAGTGAATTAAATTAACGAATAAAATTTATTATAAAAAACAAAAAAATTGAAATAAATCATATTATAACTAGGCATAAATTTATATCAGTTAAGAAATATCACAAACTTATGTAAAAAATTCTATGATGATACATAAATTTTGAAAAATATCTTGACAAGTTTATAAATTTATTATAAACTAACAAAAGTCGGCGGGGTGTAGCGCAGTTGGTAGCGCACGTGGTTTGGGACCATGGGGCCGGGAGTTCGAGTCTCTCCACCCCGACCATGTGGACCTTTAGCTCAGCTGGTTAGAGCATCCGGCTCATAACCGGGCGGTCCGGGGTTCGAATCCCTGAAGGTCCACCACCTTAATGGATACAGATGCTTAAAGTTGTTTTTTGAATCTGCATCCATTATTTGGTCCGGTAGCTCAGTTGGTTAGAGCGCTAGCCTGTCACGCTAGAGGCCGAGAGTTCAAGTCTCTTCCGGATCGCCATTATGCCTTGATAGCTCAGTCGGTAGAGCAAAGGACTGAAAATCCTTGTGTCGGTGGTTCGATTCCGCCTCAAGGCACCAAAAAAAAGATAAATTCTTTTTTTAAAACTAACCAAATAAAAGCAATAATAATAATAAATAAATGTGGCTCAATTCAGAGACAAATAATGCTGGTGTGGCTCAATGGCAGAGCAGCTGATTTGTAATCAGCAGGTTGTAGGTTCGACTCCTATCACCAGCTCCATATGGGAAGGTTGCAGAGTGGTCAAATGCAACAGACTGTAAATCTGTCGCCTCCGGCTTCGATGGTTCGAATCCGTCCCTTCCCACCAATATTATATAAAACGAACCCAGTTCATTCTGAGTTCTTTTTTTTATTATTTTTCACCTGCAATTTAATTGTTTGTTTTATTCACCTACAACTTCAATAGAAAAAATTAAAGTGGAAAAAACAACCAAAGATATGGTAAAGAATTCATCTAAAAAATAAATACATAATAAACAAAAGTT
>JAQVYC010000023.1 GCA_028708805.1 Clostridia bacterium
GCGAAGGTGGGCAGTCTATTAATATATAATCATAATTTTCCACAATACGATTTAAGATGTTTTTTACAATTTTTTCTCTTGCTTTCATTTGAACTAAATCAATTTCAGCACCCGCTAAATCTACGGTAGCGGGCACAATATCCAAATTTTCAAACTGCGTTTGCAAAATAACTTCTTCAATTGAGCAGTCGCCATCAATAAGATTATAAATTGTTTTAAGGCTTGAATTTTTTTCAATTCCCACACCACTTGTCGCATTTCCTTGCGGATCCATATCCACAATTAAAACCTTTTTGCCCATAACAGCAATGTATGCAGCCAAATTAATGCAAGTTGTTGTTTTCCCAACTCCACCTTTTTGATTTGCAAATGCTATAATTTTCCCCATTTTTTATCTCCATTTATTTAATAATATCATACATAAACAACTTTTTCAATCTTTTCAATAAATTAAAGCTAGATAACCTTGTATTTAAATGCGGTTAATATAAAATGTTTCACGTGAAACATTTTATCACAATATACTACACCAATTGTTTCACGTGAAACATTTTAAACAAAACTTATGTCTAAAAATTTTTATTAGCGGTGATAGGGTATTGTAATTTCAAAGCATTTGTCATTTCGATTGGTTTACACTCTCAGCAAACAAATCCAACCGTAATTAATTTGGTTGGATAGGTTCTCACTTACTTGAAGTTGTAAACTATACAGGATAATATAGAAATTGTTTCACGTGAAACAATTTCTATTAGGCTATTTAAAACATTAGGGTTTGTTAATTTTATCAACCCTATAATGGTTTAATTTTTGGCAAGTTTTTGCCCCTAGGATATTTTTTGTCTGTTGTTTTAATTTTTTTAACTACTATTAAGCAGCGTTCATTTTCTTCAATGACATATTTTTTTATGTCTACTATTTTTCCACCGAGAATTTGCAGGGCGCGATTAGAGTTCAAAATTTCTTCTTCGGCACTTTTTGATTTATATGCCATTAGAAATCCACCTACTTTTAAAAACGGTAAGGAATACTCAATTAAAATAGGTAAAGCCGAAACGGCTCTTGCAACAACACAGTCGAATTTGTTCTTTTCCTTAAAATCCTCAATCCTAGAATGAATTGCTTGAATGTCTTGAAGTTGAGTTAAGTCTATAATATGTTTCAAAAAAATTATTCGTTTATTTAAACTATCTAACATTGTAATGTTTAAATCAGGTCTAATAAATTTTAAAGGTAACGAGGGAAAGCCTGCCCCCGCCCCAATATCCAACACCATACTTCCGTTAGAAATATTTTCATAAGGAAAAACGCTATCTAAAAAATGCTTTACTATAACATCCTCTTCATTCGTTATTGATGTTAAATTCATTTTTCGATTCCACTCTAACAACTCTTTATAATAAACCTCAAAACAACTTAGCGCCTCGTCTGTTATTGTTATATTATATTTTTTAAAAATCTCTTCAAGCCTTTGCTTCATTTTTATATCCCCAATTTATATATTATTGCAAACAATTTTGTAAGGCTACCAAAATGTTTCACGTGAAACATTTAACGAGCTTTCATTTTTAAATATATTATTAAAATAGAAATATCCGCTGGTGAAATTCCCGATATCCTTGAAGCCTGAGCTATGGTTTGCGGTTTTATTTTTTCTAATTTTTCCCGAGCTTCTAAGCTTAATCCCTTTAAAGCCCCATATTCTATGCCTTCTGGAATTTTGCTGGCCTCTTGTTTAAGCATTTCTTTTATATCTCGCTCTTGCTGTTTTAAATATCCTTCATAGCGAATGTCTATGTTCACGGTTTCTAAAATTTTTCTATCAAATTCCCTGAAAAAATCATATTCTTCATTTACATCATGCAGGTTTACTTTATTCTTTTTTATTAAATCATATATTCTTATTGTTTGCTTTGGAATACTTTCGTTCTTCTTGTTTAAAAAATCAATCATTTTCTGGTCAATCTTTACTTTTGTTTCCAATAACTGTTTACACTTTGCAATATCTTTTAATTTGTTTTGAAATTTTTCATATCTTTTGTCATTAACAAGCCCTACTTCACGACCTATTTCTGTAAGCCGAACATCTGCATTATCCTGACGAAGCCACAAGCGATATTCTGCCCTTGAAGTCATCATCCTATAAGGCTCGTTTGTGCCTTTTGTTACCAAATCATCAATGAGAACTCCAATATACGAACTATTTCTCTTTAAAACCAAACCCTCTTTCCCATCTAAATATAAGCCCGCATTAATTCCCGCAATTAGCCCTTGCGCCGCAGCTTCCTCATATCCACTTGTGCCATTTATTTGACCCGCAGTAAACAAACCTTTCACATTCTTATATTCTAAGGTAGGTTTAAGCTGCATTGAATCTATGCAATCATACTCAATTGCATATGCATTTCGCATTATTTTAACATTTTCCAAGCCCGTTACGCTTGGATATAACTCATTTTGAACATCAACAGGCAACGAAGTGCTAACACCTTGTACATAAAACTCGTTAGTATATTTTGATTCAGGTTCTAAAAACACTTGATGAACTTCCTTGTCGGCAAATCTCATAATTTTATCTTCAATTGACGGACAATATCTAGGTCCTATACCTTTAATAAGCCCACAATATAAAGGGGCCTTATGAATGTTGTTTATTATTATTTTTTTTGTTTCAGGGGTTGTATGTGTAAGATAACAAGCCGCAGTGTTTTTAAGTGGCGTTTCGGTTAAGAAGCTAAAACTCTGAATATCTTCTTCGCCTATTTGTTTTTCCATTATATCAAAATTAACAGTTTTACCATCTACTCGTGCCGGCGTTCCAGTTTTGAATCGAAGAACCTTAAAACCTAATTCAATAAGATTTTTTGTTAATAAATTAGCAGGCGAAAAACCGTTTGGGCCACTATCGCTTTTATATTGCCCTATTATAATTTGACTTTTTAAGTAAACACCCGTTGCCATAACTATTGTATCACATAAGAATTTTTCACCTTGAGCAGTGCTTAATCCGCAAATTTTTCCATTTTTAGTTAAAATTTCTGAAACTTCGGCTTGTTTTACACTTAGATTCTCTTGATTTTCAAGTACTCTTTTCATTCTAGTGTGATAAGAAATTTTATCTACCTGAGCGCGCAAGCTATAAACAGCTGGTCCTTTGCCCTTATTTAGCATACGAATCTGCGTTAGAGAAGCATCTGTATTAATGCCCATTTCACCACCAAGTGCATCAATTTCGCAAACCAAATGCCCTTTTGCAGTTCCTCCAATTGATGGATTACACGCCAAAAAAGCAATAGAGTCTAAATTTAGCGTAAGCATTAAAGTATTTTTTCCAGTGCGAGCCAAAGCAAGCCCTGCCTCACAACCTGCATGACCCGCACCTATAACAATTGCATCATATTTTGTATATTTTTCCATAAAATCTCTCTTTTTTGGCTGTTTTATTGTTTTTTTTGTTGTTTTTGGACATATTTCTAAGGCTTTTTATTATTTAGTTAAAAATAACTCACTTGTATTCTTTGGTTAAATTGACCAAAATAACAAAGTTTTTAATTTAGGTTAAAATGAATAATAAAAGTGTTGTGTATGTTTTTCGTTATCTCAACTCAATTATTATTTTCCTAAACAAAATTTAGAAAATATTTCATCAATAACTGTTTCAAACTCGGTTTCGCCCGTAATTTTTCCTAAGGTATCCCAAACATTTTTAACCAAAAATGCAATTATGTCCATACTTTCACTATCGCATTTCTCAATTACCTCACCTATGGCCTGCAAAGCAGATTTTAAATTTGTAATATGCCTTATATTTGTAATTATTAAACTTGAAGAATCTATCTTTTTATCAATAACCTTATCGAAAATTAATTGTTTTAACTCTTCTATATTGCTTCGTTCTAAGGCACTTATTTCAAAAGCTTCTTCATTTAATTCTTGAATTACTTTATCTGCTTTTAAAGTTCTGCCCAAATCAGTTTTATTTAAAACCAATATCCTTTTTTCATTCTTTGTTAACTCTAAAAGCTTTTCATCTTCGGCTGTTAACTTGCTTGAATTATCTAAAATAACTAAAACTAAATTAGCTTCTTTTATAGACTGCTTGCTTCTTTCAATACCAATTTTTTCTACAACATCTTCGCTTTCTCGGATGCCCGCCGTGTCTATAAAATTAAATTTCATACCGCTAAAATTTATAGTTTCGACAATTGTATCTCTTGTTGTCCCCGCTATATTAGTTACAATAGCTCTCTCTTCGCCGATTAACGAATTCAGTAAACTAGACTTGCCAACATTTGGCTTGCCTATAATTGCAATGTTTATTCCGTGCTTAATCAGCTTACCCGTTGAAGCGGTTTTTAACAGATTTTCAATTTGTTTCTCTATTTCAACAAGCCCCGCCTTAACATAAGATGTTGTAGCTGGCTCATCATCGTGTTCGGGATAGTCAATATTTACCTCAATTCTAGCCAAAAAATCGGTTAATTTACCCTGAATTTCCACAATTTTAGATTTAAGCTCGCCTTTAAGCATTTTATAGCCCGCCTTCAACTCAGCTTCACTTGTGGCATTTATGACATCAATAATCCCTTCGGCCTTATCTAATGTTAATTTCCCATTAATAAAAGCCCGTTTTGAAAACTCTCCATTTTCGGCCAACTCCGCTCCGCATTCAAGTAAAGACTTTAATATGTTTTCAGCTAAAAACTCGCCACCATGACACTGGAATTCAACCATATCTTCGCCAGTGTAAGATAAAGGCATTTTAAAATAAACCATTAAACATTTATCTTTAATGCCTTTATAAATAAAATCTCCCAAATACATATGCCTAGAAACAATATTGTCTTTATCCTTGCAAAAGAAAACTTTTTTTGCAATTTCCAAACATTGTGGACCACTAACACGAATTATACTTATTGCCCCCGTGCCAAGCGGAGTTGAAATACAAGCAATTGTTTTTTCCATAATAAAAATTATAACATAAACATATAAAAAAAACAATTGGCATTAAACAAGCTTTAAACCTCTAATTTTTATTGAAATTTTAACTATTAATTTTTAAGTTGTTAGGCAACTTGTTTTGAGCTGGTTAAATATTATTACCCTCCTATTTTGTTTTGCCATTTTATGAGCGCTTAATTTCAGTGCAATTTCAATATTTGCTTTGCACAATTTTTTTATTTAAGTTCTTCTAACTTGATTTTTGCAAGTTTCTGTTATACAATGAGTTTATGAAAAATTTTGTTCATTTACATGTTCATACAGAATTCAGCCTTCTTGACGGTGCAACTAAAATTAAAGATTTAGTGGCAAAAGTAAAGGAAAACGGTGGGAGTTCTGTTGCCATAACCGACCACGGAAATATGTATGGTGTTTTAAATTTCTATGCCACTTGTTTGGCAGAAAATATTAAGCCTATAATTGGCTGTGAGTTTTATATTAGTAAGAACTTATCTAAAAAAACAGGTAAAGAAGACATTGGGCATCTTATTTTATTGGCAAAAAATGATGAAGGTTATAAAAATCTTTTAAAATTAAACTCTATTGCATTCGTTGACGGTTTTTATTACAAACCTCGAATTGATTACGAAGTTTTGGCTGAACATTCAAAGGGCTTAATTGCTTTGAGTGCTTGTCTTGCTGGGCATATCCCCAACCTTATATTACAAGGAAGAAAAGATGAAGCAGAAGCACTCGCTTTAAAGATGAAAAATATGTTTGAACCTGGGGATTTTTATCTAGAAGTACAAAACCACGGAATCCCCGAACAACAAGAATGCAATATTGGGCTTATTGAATTAAGCAAAAAGTTAAATATAAAGCTTGTTGCAACAAACGATGTGCATTATGTTGAAAAAACCGATGCCGAAATGCAAGATGCTTTAATGTGTGTTCAAATGGGAAAAACAATTTATGACCCTGACCGAATGAAATTTCCTTCTGATGAGTTTTATTTGAAAAACCGTAGCGAAATGGAACAATCTTTTATAGGATTAGAAGAAGCACTCGACACAACCCTAGAAATTGCAGATAAATGCGATGTTACCATTAAGTCTAAGGCACATGGAGATATTCGTGGAGTGGATAACAAATATGTTTTACCAGCAAACGATAATCTTATTCCTGTGTTTAAGCCTGAAAACGGAATGAATTCTTATGAATTTCTACGAAAAATTACATATGATGGCATAAACAAAAAATATAAAAAAGCTACGCCCGAGATAATAGAACGGGTAGAAACAGAATTGTCTTTAATAAACGAATTAGGCTTTGTTGATTATTTCCTTGTTGTTTGGGATTATGTAAATTGGGCAGATAAAAACAAAATTCCTGTTGGCCCTGGGCGTGGCTCAGGCGCGGGAAGCGTTGTTGCATATGCAATTAACATTTTGCGAATGGACCCAATGAAACATGACTTGATTTTTGAAAGATTTATTCATAGAGAAAGGGTGTCAATGCCCGATTTTGATGTGGATTTTTGTTATTATAGGCGTGCCGATGTTATAGAATACTCTCGTCAAAAATATGGGGCTTCTAATGTTGCTTTAATCATCACCTTTGGTACAATGGCAACCAAAAATGCAATCCGTGATGTTGCTCGTGTTATGGGAATGCCTTATAGCGAAGCAGATAAAATAACAAAGGAAATTCCACTTAAAACGCCAGAAGGCATTAAAGGCCCAGCGTTGAGATATTATTTTGGAAAGACAGGGAAGCCTGAAAACGATAAGTTTATTTTGCCAGCCATTAAAAACATTTATGATAATGATGACTTAGCAAAAAAAGTTGTTGACTTGGCAATTAAGTTAGAGGGCTTCCCTCGGAACACTTCAATTCACGCTTCGGGGGTGTTAATTGCTCCCGGTCCTGTGGATAACTATGTTCCGCTTTCAAGAAGTGGCGATGATATTTGCACTCAGTTTGACATGGTTGAGCTTGAAGGTCTTGGGCTTTTGAAAATGGATTTTTTAGGTCTTAGGACTTTAACAGATATTGACAAAACAATTAAATATATAAAAGAGCTTCACGATATAGATATTAATTTAGATGAATTTGAGTATAACGACCCTAAGGTTTTTGAATTGATTAGCAGTGGAAACACTTATGCAGTGTTTCAGCTAGAAAGTGGCGGTATGATAAAGTTCTTTAAAGACTTAAAGCCAACAAATATGGAAGATATCATAGCTGGAATTGCTCTTTATCGTCCCGGACCTATGGACAGTATTCCAAAATACATTTTCAATAAACGAAATCCTGAAAAAATTACTTATGACCATCCACTGCTTGAAAATATTTTAAATGTAACATATGGTTGCATTATTTATCAAGAACAGGTTATGAAGGTATTTCAGGTTTTAGGTGGTTACACATTAGGTCAGGCGGATAATGTGCGAAGAATTATGGGTAAGAAAAAAGTTGACAAAATGCCACTTGAAAGAGAGAAATTTATTTTTGGCTGGAAAGACCCAAAGGGCATTAAAGATATTCCAGGCTGTATTAAACTGGGGGTATCTGAGGATATTGCCGAAAAGGTTTTTGCAGAAATGGCAAGTTTCGCAAGCTATGCTTTCAATAAATCACATGCAGCTGGCTATGCTTATTTAACTTATCAAACCGCCTATTTAAAATGTTATTATGAAGTTGAGTTTTTAGCCTGTGTTTTAAATAATAGAATCACAAACTTAGACGAAGTTAAAAAATATGTAACCCACGCAATGAGCGAAAAAATTGAAGTTCTTGCTCCTGATGTAAATAAAAGTCAAACTTATTTCAGTGTAGAAAATGGGAAATTAAGATTTGGAATTGGCGCTTTAAAGAATGTCGGGCTTAATGTGGTCAATAGTATTATTGAAGAAAGAGAAAACAATGGTGAATTTAAAAGTTTTGAAGACCTCTTAAAAAGAATAAGCTCTCAAGCATTAAATAAAAAATGCTTGGAAAGCTTGATTTTGAGCGGGGCCTTAGATTTGTTCGGGCATACTCGCTCCACTTTGATGGCAAGTTATCAACTTTTAGTTGACCGAATTTTAAAGGATAAAAAAAGTAAAGAAATGGGTCAATTTTCTTTATTCGACAATGCCGATTTTGCTGTTGAAGATCCCTTTAACTATCCGACTCTAAAAGAATATAATAAAGAGACTAAGTTAAAATACGAAAAAGAAATTATGGGAATTTATATGTCGGGGCATCCACTTAATGATTATTTAGATAAATATAAAAGCTTTACTTTAACCTCAGACCAGCTAATTCCAGAAATTGAAAGCGATGAGTTCGATGAGCCAAGGCAGTTTGCAATAGAAGACGGCTCACCTGTTATTTGTGGTGGAATTTTAATTGAAGTCAGAAAGCATATTGTAAAAAGTAGTAAACAAACAATGGCAATGCTAAAACTTGAAGATATTTACGGAATTATTGAATTGATTGTTTTTCCTAAAACATATTCAAAAATTAGAGACAAGCTAATTGAAGATAGCCTTGTTACAGTTTCAGGAAAGATTTCTATTCGGGATGGCGAAGCACCGTCCGTAATTTGCGATAATATAATTCCGTGGCAAAATGATTTAAATAAAAACCCGAACGACCAAATTGAAATAGTCGGAAAAAAGCTATATCTGAAATTTGATATGCTGAACAATGAATTATATAATAGTGTGTATGATTTGGTAGAAGAATATATGGGAAATAATGATGTAATAATTAAATGCACTTCACGAAACAAAAATTACAAACTTCCGCAAGGCGTTTCAATAAATAATTATTTAATAAATGCCTTGAATGGTCTTTTAGGCGAAGAAAATGTTGTTACAAAATAAATATTTAATTTTATTTATTTTATATTTTATTATTAATTAATTCAAAATTAATTCAAATTAATTCAAAAAAACTGTTTTTTAATTAATAAAAGGTAATTTTTTGTAATTTTTATTAATTTTTAAATAATGATAAAGTTTTTTATTTAATTTTATTGTTTGTTTTTATTGTTATATTTTAATATTATATTTATTTAATAAAATATAATATTAACAGAAGATGATATAATTTTGTTTAAAAAACAACTATTAAAAGATTTTTCAACAAAATGCTTTCATCTACTAAATTTATATAAGTAACTTCTTCTAATAACATATAATAAAAAATGAAAATAAAATAAAGTTAATTATTAAAAACACTAATTTTAAATTTAAAATTATTAAATTAAACTATATTTAACTTTATATTTACAAAAAAAATTATTTGTAGTATAATAAAGCAGTTTGGAAGAATGTCAGAGCGGTCTAATGTGCACGCTTGGAAAGCGTGTGTGGTGTAAAAGCCACCGGCGGTTCGAATCCGCCTTCTTCCGCCACTGGGAAAAGTCAAGTTTGAATTTTGTAATTAACAAAGGTTAAAGACAACAATTTCTAAAATGGCTTTCCAATTCTTTTCTTTATTCGTCTTGCCTTTTATTTCATATTTGGCAGGATTTAAGGAGTTAATATGGTTGACTTTGAAAGTTTCACAGAAGAGTATTATTATAATGTAAATGCTGTAAAAAGCCAAAATGAACTTGGGGCCACTGGAAATTGGTCAGTTATAACAATGAAAGGTAAAAGCCCTCAGTGCAGGCTAACATTAAGTGCTGACGATGATTTGCATTTTATTGGATATAATTTTAATAAAAACAGCAAAAGCAACAAAAAACTTGAAATTTTAATTTCAAAAAATTGTTTATTTTATAATGCAATGAAAAAGCTTTTTAAAAAAGATGGAAAAGACCTAATAATTGCTAGTGATTTCGAAAAAAACACCACAATTACAATTACCGAAACAGCAAACGGAATTTTGTTTTATTTCGAAAACGAAGGCGGGCAAACAAAAACAGTTTCTATTAAAAACAGATGTGAAGATATCAGAAGTTTTTTAGACTATAAAGATGTCGTCGAAAACTCACCCGAGAATATTCCCGTCAATAAAAAAACAACAAAGCAAAGAATATTATCTTGTTGCAGTGAAATGACAAATGTTGCAATAAAACAACTAGGACAATCTCAGCCGAATGCTAAAAATGAATTTTTAGAGTTATAAAGTTCTTATTTTGATTATTTATGATATTTATTCTAATAAAAACAAAAAAATAAATTTATATTTGTTTATATTAGCTTATATTAG
>JAQVYC010000012.1:0-2056 GCA_028708805.1 Clostridia bacterium
TCAAAAGTTATTTTATCATTTTAATGCGTTAATGTCAACACCTTTTTTTAGTTTAATTATTTTCTTTTATGTAGTATAATATAATTAAACTTTTAGGCATTTTATTTTAATAAAAATTTAAATCTTTTTTTGCTTATTGTGCGAAACCTAAACTTATTAGAATTGCTCGATTGATTTCTCTCATTTTGAAATTGTCTATGCTTGAAATTTTTTGTTTTAATCTTGCTTTATCTATTGTTCTTATTTGTTCTAATAGTACAACAGAGTCTTTTGGTAGTAAATAGCGTGCAGACGAAAGCTCTATATGTGTAGGTATTCGTGCCTTGTTTATCTGACTGGTTATCGCCGCAACAATTACCGTAGGTGAATATTTGTTTCCAACATTGTTTTGTAAAATAACAATTGGCCTTATTCCGCCTTGTTCGCTACCAACGACCGGAGATAAGTCTGCATAATATATTTCACCTCGCTTAATCTCTACCATTAATCTCCTTTTCATAATTTTGCAAATTTTTTAAATCGGGGTCGCAAAAACCCTCGTTCTTTTCCATTGTATGTTCAAGTAACAAAAAACTGTTAATATCCAAAGTAATACCCTTTAAATAATTAACTTTAACAGCATCTTCTAAATTGCCATACTTACTCTCGTATTTGATAACATCAATTAAAAGCTCTTTGTTTATTTTATCTAAAAAACTATTCATAATAATTACCAACCTTTGATATTTTTAAACCTGATAAAACTAATTCTGTTGCATTATTTTGCGTTAAGAATAAAGAATTATGTAAAATTATTTCTAAAAAATACAAAAACAATAGACTTATGGCATTAAATTGGTTATTATCAACATAATAATCTATGGATAATCTAAGCTTAAAATACTAAAATTAATATAGAACCTATTTAAAAGTAAAAGGATATATTAAAAAACATGGAGAACTAATGGAATATAAAAACAATAAAATAAGAATGTATAACATAACTAAAATGATTATTGCTATCTTACTTCTTCCTACTATTTTTATCGGTGTTTTTTGTTCAATTGTGATTTTTAATACGAAAAACATGGGATTTCCTTCTGCCCTAGGTTATACCGTTGTTCAAATTCCAAATAATGACTTTTATAATTCTGAAACAGACACTTTCAAAAATGGCGAATATCGAATGTTCCACGCCATTAATGCCTTTGACTATAAAGAAGGAGACTTAATCGCCTATCACATTCCCATAGATGATGCCAATATTGTTATTGATCGCTGGGAATGGCTTTCCTTATCTCCTTTAAACCCACCCTTAGAAGAAAATAATATTAATAGTGCAAACAAGTCAGAGAACACTCAGATTTCAACCATAGCTCAAAACTCAGCAATTCAAAATATGGCTTTTGCCAACTTTGTATATGCTTCAAGTGGCTTAGAACAATCTAATGTGGCACTTGGAAAAATAGCCAAAATAGGAATTGCCTATGATGAAAATTATGATGAAAATAATGTGTCGTATACTTGTTTTTCAATATACGATGCATCCACTGACACAACAGATGATAATATGGTGTTAGCTCCTTGCGTTTTAGGCGTTGGAATAAACTCTTCTGACCTAATAATTGATTTTATGTTATTTTCTTCCTCAACATATGGTTTTATGTTTTTAATTATATTTCCATGCCTTTTTTTAATTATTCTTCAAATAACTAATCTAACTACTCTTTCGCTACATCAGAAGGAAGTTAGAACTTTAAGAAAAGATATGTTAAGAGAACGCGAAAAACAAATACAACGGGAGGAAATTAAAACAATTTCTCCACGATTTATTCAAAAAACGGATATGGAAAGGGTCATTGATAAAAGCAATAGAGCAGCTCTTTTGAGAACCATTAATGAGGATAAAGAACAAAAATCAGAAGCGGAATTGAAAGTAAAAGAAAACCAAATAAAATATTCAAATAAGCCCGCTAATACATATAAAAATAGAGCAACAAACGAATTAAAAACTAAAAATCAAAGCATAGAAAACAATAAAGATGAAGATGTTACAATAACAATAAACCTTTCAGAT
>JAQVYC010000012.1:2156-22721 GCA_028708805.1 Clostridia bacterium
AAAAAACAAAAAATTAATGTGTGGAAATGTTGCGTTTCTACACATTTTTTAATTCTAAACAATAAACAAAAATTAAAATTAAATCATAAAAATTAAAGTGAGATTAAAAAATAATTCTATTTAAATTTTTTCACAACTTAACTTGTGTATCCATAGAATGTATTTGGAGATACAAATGGATAAATTACATATCAAGGGTGGTAATAAATTAAATGGATGCGTTAAAATTGGTTGTGCGAAAAATGCTTTTCTTCCTATTTTAGCTGGCACCATTCTTTGTGATGGCATCGTAAAATTAAATAAATATCCTTTATATAAGGATATAATTAATATGACAAATATATTAGAAAATTTAGGAGCTACGAAAAAAGAAGAAGACGGAAATATCGAATTAGATATGACAAATTTAACTAAATATGAAATACCTAGTAATCTTGCAATGTTGACTAGGTCTTCTATTTTTAGTTTGGGAGCAATTTTGGGGCGCTTTAAAAAAGCACGAGTTGCTTATCCCGGTGGTTGTGATATCGGAACTCGACCTATTGACCTCCATTTAAGAGGATTAAGGGCATTAAATGTAAAAATTGTAGATAAAAGAGGCTACATAAATTGTGATGGCTCAAATATGAAAGGCGGTGTTATACACTTGGATTTTCCGAGTGTAGGTGCCACTGAAAATATAATGATGGCTGGCGTTCTAACAAAAGGTACAACAAAGATAGTAAATGGAGCAAAAGAACCCGAAGTAGTAGATTTGCAAAACTTTTTAAATAAGGCTGGGGCAAAAATTAAAGGGGCTGGCACTAATCTTATTACAATAACAGGTGTTGATAAATTAAATAGCCTAGAATATACTCCTATAAGCGACAGAATTATAACGGGTACATTTATCTTAGCTTGTGTTATTTGTGGCGGGGAAATAGTTCTAGAAAACGCAAATTCACATCACCTTGAAGCCTTAACAAGTAAACTGGATAACAGTGTTTGTAAAATATGGAACAAAAACGATAAAATTATAGTAAATTGCAATGGCACACATAAAGCTATTACAAAAATTGAAACAATGCCTTATCCCGGCTTTCCAACCGATTTGCAACCACAAATAGCCGCAATGTTGGCAACCAGCAAAGGAACTTCTGTTATTGTAGAAAACTTGTTTGAAACGAGATTTAAATATACAAACGAACTTGTTAAAATGGGTGCAGATATTATCATAAAGGATAGAAGCGCAATAATTAAAGGTGTTGATAAACTATACGGAGCAGAGGTTTATGCCACAGATTTAAGGGGTGGTGCTGGTTTAGTTTTGGCTGGACTTATGGCAGATGGATATACAACTGTTGGCAATATTTATCAAATAGAAAGAGGCTATGAGAATCTGGAACAAAACTTATCGGATTTAGGTGCAAACATTAAAAAGATTTCAGTTTAAAATCAAGCAGTTTATCATATAATAAAATCTTAACTTTTTCATCTTACTTCTTTTTCATCTTACTTCTTTATAGGCTTAATAATTTCTTTATAAATACTTAATTGTGCAGAAAGCACATTGACACAAACATTTTGTTGGTTTATATTATATTAAAAGCCAAAAATTTTATTGTAAATACAAATTTATCATAAAATCACAAAGAGGTACATATGAAAAAAGGCATTATTATTCTTCTTAGTATAAGTTTTGTAGTTGTTGCCATAGTTGTTTTATGCTTCACCTTATTTGGCTTAAATGCTACTACTATTAATTTTAAAAATCATACCGAAATATATCTAACAGAAAGCTCTAAACAGGAAATAATAGATTCTGCTAATTTCGTTGAAAACTCCTGTGTTCTTTTTATGGATAAACAAGCTCATATAAACAATATCGAAAAAGCACATCCTTACATAAAAGTTATAAATATTGAAACTGTCTTTCCAAATAATATTGTGGTTCATTGCGTTGAAAGGGAAGAATTATTTGCCGTTAAATTTAATGATTATGCATATTACATATGTGATGAAGATTTGAAAGTTTTAAAAATTTTAGAGCTTGAAACCGAGTATGTTAATACTCAATCGAATGCAATTTTAATTAACGGCTATCAAAATTTGCGTGATGATTTTGCGGTAGGCGAATTTATAAATGCCAATGAAGAAATGGACAAAGTTTTGAAAAATTTTTCTAGTGCCTTTAAACTAAATAATAGAACCGCCGCCGAACAAAAAGGATTAATAAAAGAACTTAGTTTAATGCGAGAAGCTAGTGTCATTTATTATGATTATACCGTTTCGCTGGTTTTAACCGACTTTACAGATTTTCAAGCAAAAATTGTAGATGCCAAAGATTATTTAGAATTAAAAATCAATTCATATTTGGCAGTGCTTTCTGAAATCTCAGATATTGACAAGCTAGAATATAGCCTTTATATTTATCAGACTTTAAAGGGTGAAATTGTTGCTCACGCAATCAAAAAATAAAATTCTTTTCAAATTAAGTTTATAATAATTAATATGAAATTTAATTGACAATTAAAAAATATAGGGTATAATTATTAAAGATTATAAATAATTATGCAGAATTAGGAGCTAAAATGACAAAAAAAATTGCGGTTGTTTTAGACATCGGTTCTTCAAAGCTTGAACTAATGGCTGGTGCACAAGGTCTTAACAATACTTTTGCTGTTTATGGCAAATATAGCCATAGTTACTCGGGCTTTTCAGATGGCGAGTTTTTTGAAGAAGAAAAATTAGAGTCAATCATTGCTAATTTAATTGAAAATTTTGAGGCAAAATTTCAATTAAAGATAAAAGAACTGACTGTTTCCGTCCCCTCGGAATTTTGCATAAGTAAAAATAAAAAAATAACCATAACATTCGCTAAAACCAAAAAACTAACCAAAGCTTTAATAGATAAAATATATTCTAATGCTGGCGAGCAAATAAATGATTATTCACTTATACATGTATCTCCCATCTATAATGTTTTGGATAATGATATAAAAGCAATTGACTTAGACGACAGCTTAAAAACATCTAAATTAACTTGCTATGTAAGCACTATATATGCTCAAAATAATCTTTTAAAAAATATGAACAATATTCTTTCTAATTTGGGTGTTTTAAAAGTAAATTATGTAAGTTCAGCATTCTGCGAAGCTTTATATTTAATAAATCCGAAAACAATTGAAAATAATGTTATGCTAATAGATATTGGCTATTTAACTACAAGCGTTGCAGTTATTAGAGGCAAGGGGTTAACGCTTTTAAACTCATTTTCAATGGGTGGCGGGCATATTATGGGAGATTTGGCAGGTCGAATAAAATTAACTGTTAAACAAGCTGAAATTTTAAAAAGAAAAATTGTGCTTTCGTTAAATCCAGCTACATATGATTGCTACGAAGTTAAAGAGTCTAACGAAAACATTAAAAAAGTTAATGTTATTATGGCAAACCAAATTGTGATTGACCGATTAAATATGTTTGCCTCTTTAATTTTAAAATGTATTGATGCCTGTCATTCAGAAAATTCAAGCGAAGAAAAAAATATGCCAATTTATTTAACAGGAGGCGGCATTTCATATATAAAAGGTGCAAAAGAATATCTTTCTACACTGCTAAATTGTAAAATAGAATTACTTGCTCCGCCACTTGTAGAATTTAATAAGCCAACCGATTCATCTGTGATTGCCGTTTTAGATTTTGCCATATAAATTTTTAAAAATCAAAAAATAGAGGGCTTGCCAAATTAATTAAGTTGTAGTATAATTAATCAAAAATTGAAGGAGAAAAATATGTATAACAATACAAGCATTGGGCCAGTTGCCAATATTAAAGTTATAGGAATAGGCGGCGGTGGAAATAATTCAATTAACCGAATGATTAATGCAAATATTAATAGTGCACATTTTATTGCTTTAAATACCGACAAACAACAACTGCTTATGAGTAATGCCGACCAATGTTTGCAAATTGGAGAAAAGTTAACAAGGGGTTTAGGTGCTGGTGCAGAGCCCGAAATTGGTTTTAAAGCCGCAGAAGAAAGCAAAGCTAGCATAAGCGATATTTTAAAAGATACTGACCTTGTTTTCATAACCGCAGGAATGGGAGGAGGGACAGGCACGGGAGCTGCTCCTGTTGTAGCCCAGTTAGCAAAAGAAATGGGCATTTTAACAATTGCAGTTGTAACCAAGCCTTTTAGATTTGAAGGTGCTAAAAGAATTGATAATGCTGAAAAAGGTCTTGAAAATCTTAAAAAGCATGTAGATTCTCTTGTTGTAATACCAAATGATAAACTCTTTCATCTTTTACCTAAGGGAACACCAGCGGTTGAAGCATTTAAATATGCAGATGATGTTCTTAAACAAGGTATTTTAGGAATTTCTGATTTAATTGTTAATCCAGGATTAATAAACTTAGACTTTGCCGATGTTCGTTCAATTATGAAAGATAGAGGTCTTGCACATATGGGTGTTGGTTATGCAAAGGGTGAAAACAAAACAATTGAAGCTGTAAGGCAAGCGGTTTCCAGTCCACTTTTAGAAACTACAATTGAAGGTGCGACAGGTGTTATTTTAAATGTAAAAGGCGGATTGGATTTACCATTAGACCAAGTATATGAAGCGGCAGATTTAGTAAAACAAGTTGTTGACCCATCTTGCAATATTATTTTTGGTGCAGGAATAGATGAATCCTCAATGAAAGATGAAGTGCAAATAACAATTATAGCGACAGGATTTAGCCAAACCAATCCAGAAGAAAAAGAGAATTTGAGCAAATTGAAACAAGAAGTTGAAGCTTTTAACAATTTCAACAATAAAAGTGTAATGGGTGGTTTTATGTTTAAGCCAAATCCAGCACCAAAACAAGAAGTTAAAATCACAGATGTTGAAAATACATCAAGGCTAAAAATTGAAGATGCTGACATTCCACCTTTCCTTAAAAAATTAAGAAAAGATAGAAAATAATTACATATTAATTTTTAAAATTCAATTAAAATTCAATTAAAAGATACTTTCTTAAAAAGGAAGTATTTTTATTTATCAAATATTAAAATTAAATTAAATTTTTTAATTTTTTGTGTATTTCTTTTATGGCTTATTCCCATATTCTTATTTGTTTTTACTTTATTAAATAAAATGAAAAAAATTTTTCTTTATAAATTGCTGACTTTTTGAATTTCTGTTTTAATTTTACCTAATATCTTTTTTTCAATCCTGCTTATGTAACTTTGAGATATTCCAAGTAAATCTGCAACTTGCTTTTGAGTTTTTTCACCTTTACCAGCCAAACCGAACCTAAGTTTCATTATTTCCTGCTCCCGTGGGCAAAGTTTGTCTAACGATTGCCATAAAATTTGTTTTTCGGCATCTAATTCTAAGTTTTTTGAAACATTATCTTCTTCATTAGATAAAATATCAGATAATAGAAGCTCATTACCTTCGCTATCATAATTAAGCGGTTCATCTAAGCTTACTTCTAATTTTTGCTTTGAACTTTTTCTTAATTGCATTAATATTTCATTTTCTATGCATCTAGAAGCATAGGTCGCTAATTTTATCTGTTTTTCATAATTAAAAGTTTTAATTGCTTTAATAAGACCAATTGCACCAACCGAAATTAAATCTTCTAATTCAAGCTTAGTATTTTCAAACTTTTTAGCAATATAAACAACTAGCCTTAAATTATGCTCGATTAATTTATCTCTTGCTTGCATATTGTTTTTTGCAAGCTCTTCAAGAAGAACTCGTTCTTCCTCACTATTTAATGGCAGAGGCAAAGCATCATTTCCGCAAACATATAATACAATATCTTGTGCCGACATAAAAATATTTTTTTTAAATAAATATTTAATTTTTAAAAGAAATTTAATTAACGCATTCATATTCTTCTCCTTTAATTTCTAACACTTAATTGCGATTATTTTGATTTTGTAATTTACTTATTTATTCATTTTAATTACTACATTTAATCTTTGATTTGTATCAATATTATATTAATTGTTTTAATCTAATTATATTTAATTGTTATTTTATTTTTTTTAATTTAATTAATTAATTAATTGTTATTTAATAGTTTATTAATTTAATAGTTGTTTATTGTTTTTTTTATTAATTATTATTTAATTATTTATATTTATTATTTTATTGTAATTATTTAGCAATTTAATTAATATTTAATATTAATTAAATTTATTATTAATTGTTTTTGGGTTTAAAATTAGACCACAATTGCCTGAAAGTTTTCTTTCTAAGTTGGCAAATGTTAAACCAATGCAAGGGTTATTTAAGACTAGTGAAAAGTTTTTTTGCTTTATTTTTAAATATTCAGGATAAAATACCAACATTTTGCTATTTTTTCCTACCGAACTCACCTTTATGTAATGAGCATCTTTTAACCCAGATGGAATTACTTCAAGCAATAATTGGTGAAGCGGTATTTCTTTAAAAAGCTTTTTAAAATTATTATATGTTAAAATGTTAACCGGTTTTCCTGTAAGAGGGTCATCCAGCAAATTCCCTGTGTCCATAAAAGCTGTAATATTGATTTTTTTATCATTTTCTAAAAGTATGGCACTATAAACAAAATTCGAATTAAACGACTGAATTTTAATTATTTCCACAATTTTAAGTAAAAAATATGATAAAAACGCAATTAAACCAACAATTAGCCCGAAAGGCAAAGACATATTAAAGTAAATAATTCCGTTTAAAATATTAACTTTGCCAAAAGAGAAACAAACTATAAAACACAAACCGCCTATTATGGCTGTTGTGAATATAAAGGTTAAAAATTGTAAGAAAAATTTCTTAAAAGAAATAAATTTAAAAGCCACTAAAACCATAATAACCGCTGTTAAAAATTTATATAAAAGCATTAAATATTCATTTATATTTATTACTAAGCTTAATAATGTAAAAACAACACCAGTTATAGCTGAGATTATTAAAAGAATAATTTTATAATTGATTTTTAAAAGCTTGGCAGTGATGAGTAATAATAAAAAGTCAATAACAAGATTATCTAGGATAACATCTTCAATATAAACTTCCACATAAATAGGATAAATAATAAAGTAAAATTAATCAAAGTATAATTTTGTAATATTTTAATATTAATTGTATTTTCTTTTAATAAAAGAATGATTCAAAATTTTGTCATAAATTTTACTTTTTTTAATTGTTTTTAAATTTAGAATATATTTTTTTTAATTGTCAATCATATCTTTATCAATTTGATAGGAGTTTTTTATGGCAAATAGAGTGTCAATTAGTGGTGTTGATACTAACAAACTTCCAAAGTTAAAATCGGCGGAACTTGAAATGCTTATGAAAAAGGTTAAAAGCGGGGACGAGCTTGCAAGAGAAGAGTTTATTGTGGCTAATTTAAGATTAGTTTTAAGTGTTGTTCATCGTTTTTCAATAAAGGCTGATAGGTCTGATGATATGTTTCAGGTCGGTTGCGTAGGTCTTTTAAAAGCAATTGATAATTTTGATATCACTTTAGGCTTAAAGTTTTCAACTTATGCTGTGCCTATGATAATCGGCGAAATAAGAAGATATCTTCGGGACAACAATTCAATAAGAGTTTCTAGAAGTTTAAGAGATATAGCCTATAAAGCATTACAAGTAAAAGATGCTTTCACAAAAAGAGAAAATAGAGAGCCGACAATTGATGAAATTTCTCTTATTTTAGAAATTCCTACTTCACAGATTGCTTTCTCCTTGGATGCAATAAGCGACATAGTAAGTTTAAATGAGCCTGTTTATAATGATGGAGCTGAAAATTTGCGTATTATGGACCAAATATCAGACCCAGATAATACGGATGAAAATTGTTTGGAAATAATTGCCTTAAAAGATGCCTTAATAAAACTTAATCCTAGAGAAAAGGAAATTTTAACCCTTAGATATTTTATTGGAAAAACTCAAATGGAAGTTAGTGATGAAGTTGGCATATCTCAGGCACAAGTTTCAAGGCTTGAAAAAAATGCTTTGGACATAATAAGAAAAAATATAACATAAACATTAAGACACTTTTTTTAATGAAACTTATTTTGTGTTATAAATTTAAATAAGTTAAAAAACAAAAAAGGTTATATAAACCTTTTTTATAAAAAATGCAATATCTTAACTTTTTAAAGTAATAGAAAGGCATCAAATTATTAGTAGAAATAAAGGTAATTTAAAATCACAATAAAATACAAATTATTCCACCTTTGCCCTCGTTTACTATCCTAGTAAGTGTTTTTCTTATTTTGCGTTGAGCCTCAACAGGCATTAACATTATTTTAGATTTAATTCCATCATTAACCATTGAGTGCAAGCTTCTACCAAACATATTTGTTTCCCAAATGCTTTCTAAATTATTTTCGAACTCATTGTTTAAATAATTTACCAAATCATGACTTTGTTGTTCTGTTCCCACAAGAGGGCTGATTTCCGTTTCTACATCAATTTTCATCATATGAAGACTTGGAGCAGATGCTTTTAATTTAACTCCAAAACGCCCTCCCTGTTTCACAATTTGCGGTTCATCCAAAGTTAAATCTTCAATGCAAGGATTAACAACACCATAGCCTGTTTGTTCAACCTGAATTAATGCCTCTTCTAGTTTTTCATAGGTCTTTTTAGCATGAGCAAGTTCTCTAATATAATTTATTAAATGATAATCACTTTTAATTTCAGTGCCACACTGATTTGATAAAACCTTATAAAATAAATGAGGTTTGGGAATAAGTTTAAAATTAACACAACCTTCGCCTAGCTTGATTTTGTCTATTCCTATTGGGTCGAAATCGTTGTTTTCTGCAAACGCCTCTGTTGTTCCATCTATTTGCCCTATTTTTGTAACCTTATCACTGAATTTCTTAACTTCGCTGACAATAGATTTAATGATTTCATCCTCAAAAGGCAATGCTTGAATCCATTCAGGCATATTTACTTTTAATATTTTAATAGGGAATTCAAGCAAGATTTTTTCAAACATTTTTTCAATTGTGTCGTTATTCAAATTCATTGCATCCACAGGAAGAACAGGAACATTATATTTTGTTTCTAGACTTTGTTGAAGACTTAGACATTCTGCGCTTTCGGGCTCTTTGGAATTCAATAAAACTACAAACGGTTTTTTTGCTTCGACTAATTCTCGAATTACCCTTTCTTCCGCTTCAACATAATTGCTTCTTGGAATATCATTTATTGTGCCATCGGTGGTCATAACAATACCTATTGTGGAATGCTCATCTATAACCTTTTTCGTGCCTATCTCGGCGGCCTCTTCAAACGGAATTTCTTCCTTTGTCCATGGTGTTTTAACAAGCCTTGGTCTTTTATTCTCTTCATGCCCCATTGCACCCGAAATCAAATAGCCTACGCAATCTACCATACGGACATTCATATCAATATTGCCTGCACTTCCGTTTATATTTATTTTGACTGCTTCGTTTGGCACAAACTTGGGCTGAGTTGTCATAATGGTTCTTCCCTCAGCACTTTGCGGAAGTTCATCAATGGTCCTTTCCTTAATATGTTTATTTTTAATATTTGGCACTACCAAATTTTGCATAAACTGAGTAATAAAAGTGGATTTGCCTGAACGAACAGGACCTACCACCCCAATATATATATCGCCATTTGTCCTATCTTTGATGTCTTTATAAATAGAAAATGATTCCATAAAACCTCCGTTGTTATATATAGTATGCAAGGGACAATTCAGTTATGACGGCAATTTTTTAAATTAAAATTAATTGCAATAGCCACACTTTTTGCACTTGTTTTTATTCATCAAATAAGACCAAACATTAATAATTGAAATTAAAATCAAAAACACAAATAAAATCAAGAAAATTGCATTAACAATACCCATAACTTCAACTAAACAATATAAATTAAACACCATAAAGGCAATTATATAAGCAATTACCAACTGTATTAAAGCAGAAATTAATGTCCACTTAATGCCGATTTCTTTTTTTAATATTGCAATAGTTGCCAAGCACGGACAATAAAGCAAACAGAAACTCATATATGAAATTGCGGAAGCAGAAGTAAAATACACAGCAGAATCTGGATTTAAAACCGACTGAGAAACCTGATTATTCATATCGTTTGAATTTATATTTATACCGTTAAAAATAGCAATAGAAGAAACCACAATTTCTTTTGCTACAAACCCAGCAAGCAAAGCAGAAACCGCTCCCCAATTATTGAATCCTAACGGAATAAACAACGGAGCTAAGGTTTCACCCAAAATTTGAAGCATACTCTTTTCTCCACTAATTAAAACATAAGAAAAATCAAAACTAAAACTGCTTAAACACCAAACAATAACATTAACCGATATGAAAATTGTTGTAACCTTAATTAAAAATATTTTCATATTAAACCAAATTAATTTTAGTATCCTTGAACCTTTTGGAATTCTATAAGGCGGAAATTCTAAAATAAAAACGCTTTTATTTGCTTTTAATCCGAATTTATCTAAAACAATACTTACAAATAATGAAACGAAAACGCCGAGTAAATAAAGCAAGAATATTATTAAAATATTACCCGCACCAAAAAAAGCACCGCCTAGCACTGCATAAATAGGAAGCTTAGCAGAGCAACTCATATAAGGAGTCAATATTGCCGTTTTAACCTTTGCATTATGATTATCCAAATTCCTTGCAGTTAAAACTGCACTTGCCGAACAGCCGAAGCCCATTAAAAGTGTGTAAACACTTTTCCCCGACAACCCTACTTTATTGAGCAAGTCTTCAAAGCAAAATGCAATTCTAGAAAAATAGCCACTGTCTTCTAATATAGCTAAAAATAAAAACAAGAAAACAATTTGTGGCAAAAAGGTAGCAATGGTTCCAACCCCACCAATCAAACCGTGTTCAATAAGCCCGTTTATCCATTCAACTGAACAAAAAGATTGAAACAATCCAATAATAAAATTACCTAAGTAATCTAAAATTATAATACTTAATATATTTGAAAAAAAGGCCCCTATTGAAAAAAAGGTTAAATAAAAAATTAATAACATAATGGCAAAAAAAATAGGAATTGCCAAGAACTTATTTAAAATTATTTTATCTAAAAACTCTTCGCCATAAGCTTTTTTCTTTTGATTATAATTGCAAAATGATTTTATATATTCAAATTTTTGTTCTGCAAGTGAAGTTAGATTTATTTTTATATTTTTAATAGTTTCGTCACTGATTTGTGTTTTTTTAGCAAAAAAATCATCTTTTTCAATTAATTTTATGGTTTCGAACATATTTAACTTTAATTTTAAAGATACTTCTTTAATGCAATTATATGTTTCTTTGCTATAAACTTTTTTAAAAATATCTAATTGTGTATTGTCTTTTTTTCGTTTTTCAATTTTGTCTTTTAATTTTAATACTTCATTTTTATTATCAAAATTTAAAAGTTCAACTTCAATTCCTAGTTCTTTTTTTATTTTTTTTATATCAATATTAAAATTATCGCCCATCGTGTTAATGAGCAAAATAACATTAGCACCATACTGCAAAAGTTCTAGTGTTAAATATAAATTTCTGTGCAAGTTATTTGCATCACATGTGTTTAAAATTAAGTTGTCTTTATGAGAAAAAATATAATCAATTGCAACCTGTTCTTCTAAACTCAAAGCGGTTAAAGAATAAATTCCTGGCAAATCTACAACCGAATATTTTTTTTTATTATGTGTGTAAAATTTGACTTTTTCTTCTACGGTAACGCCGTGCCAATTGCCTGTATGCTCTTCACTTCTAGTAAGTTTGTTTAAAAGAGTTGTTTTTCCTGTGTTGGCATTCCCAACAAGCATAATATTTTTTTTATTTTCAATTTCAAGTATACCGTTTTCAACATTTGTTTCTGAAATCTCTCTTGCATTTCTAACCATTGTTTTTCTCATATTGCCTCTTTAAGAATAATCTGACTTGCTATTTCTGCACCTAGCAATAATGCGTACCCTTTTATTTTTATTAAAAGAGTTTTATTTAAAAAAGACCTTCTTAATATAGTAACTTTTTCGCCACTTATAAATCCTAGTTCATACAGGCGTCTTATATATTTTAAACGGTATTCACCGTTTATTCCCTTTATTTCATATTCTTTGTTCAAATCGGCTTGAATAAGAGTAAAATTTTTTTTCATTTGTAATGCTCTTAATGTGTTACATTTCTTCATAATTTAAATTTATGAAATTTTTAATTGCATTAGAACTTTAAAACTTCTTGTATAGTTAATGAAATTAATCAAAAAATAACTGCATATGAAAAACGAAGTTTTAAAGGGCAGTATTATTCTGATTTTCGCTGGTATTGTCGGAAAATTATTAGGGGCTTTATATAGAATTCCACTTTCTAATATTTTAGGGGCAGAAGGTATCGGACTATATCAGATGATTTTTCCATTATTTACTTTGGCGCTAATAATATGTTCTAGCGGTGTAAGTGCAACCCTTTCTCATTTAATTGCGAAAGCGAGAGCTGAAAAGAAAGGAAATATTAGAAGCATATTTTTAAAAGGTTTTTTTTATAGTTTAATTTGTAGTCTGATTTTTTCATTGCTATTTTACAT
Source organism: Clostridia bacterium (assembly GCA_028708805.1). GTDB lineage: Bacteria > Bacillota > Clostridia > Christensenellales > UBA1242 > UBA5489. The sequence continues at coordinate 14,711 of JAQVYC010000012.1, forward strand.
ATTCAGCGAACAAACGGCTACATTGCAAGGAAATGTTTTAGCAAGCTCAGGTTACAAAATGATGATTTTTGCATTAATCTTTTCCAGCCTGCTTGCTCCGTTTCGTGGATATTTTCAAGGGCATCAAAATATGCTCCCAACTGCAATTTCGCAAATATTGGAGCAATTTTTTAAATTTGTTCTTGGGCTGACTTTCGCTTTTATATTTTCCAATCACAGTGTTGAGTTAGGTGTTGTCGGTGCATTTTTAGGAATTAGCATTTCCGAAGTGATAGCGTTTTTTTATTTGCTTATTAAATACATAACCTTCAAAACATTGAAGTTTGAAAACAAAAGAACTCCTTTTATCGGACTAAACTTCACTTATACTGCTTCATACTTAATCATTCCGTTAATCTTAGCTTTTGATAGTTTTGTGGTAATTAATTTGTTAAACATAAACTTCACGGAACAATTTTCGACAATAATGTACGGCATTCAAAGTGGAATAGTCAATTCGCTTATTAATTTTCCTGTTATTATTTCTGTTGCAATATCTCTTTCGCTTTTGCCCTCTCTAACATTTTTAATTATTACAAACAAAAAAATTGAAGCTTCCAAAAAACTCAAAGAAGTGTTTAACATAATTTGGATTATTGTCTTGCCCTGTATTGTGGTTTTTATAATTTTTTCTTCTACAATTATGGGGTTTTTATATTCTGAAATAGAGCCTGTTCTTTTGGTAATTGCTTCAAATCTGTTGCAAATTTCTGCTCCTCAAATTTTATTTATTTGTGTTTTACAAATTTCTGTCGCTATTTTTCAAAGTCTTGGAAATGAAAAAATGCCCGTGTTTATTATGCTTTTTGGTGCAATTATTAAAATTGTTTTAACTATAAGTTTAGTAAGAATCGCCGAAGTAAATATCTATGGCGTTGCTCTGGCTAATTTGATTTTTTATGCCGTTTCTGCCGTTGTAAGTTTATTTATCATTAAAAAAACTATTTCATTTAGCCTAGATAAAAAATGCTTAATTATAACCTTCTCATCGGCAGTAATTATGTCGGTTGTTTTTTACTTTATAAATGTATTTATCTTAAATATTTGGACAAAATTATCATTAATAGCATTATTAGGGATGATTTTATATATTGCGCCTATCATCTTGTTTAAGGTTGTAGATATAACTAAATTTTTAAAAAAAGGTAATGATAAATGAATAAAAAAATTGTAATTAAAACAATTGCTAAAAACACAAATTTGCCTAAAAGCAATGTTGAATTAGTTATTGAAAACCTTGAAGAATTAATTTTAGATGCTTTAAGAAAAGGCGAAACAATTAATTTTACAGGATTTATTAAACTTTATACAAAGCAAAAAAATGAAAGGGCTTTTGTTAATTTTCAAACGGGTGAAAGTTTTATTGCGCCGGCAAAAGTAGTCCCAGCGGTCAAGTTTTCGCCTAAATTCATAAAAAAACTTTAATAGTAACAATTTAATTTAAATACTTTTAAAATTTTAATGACTTTACTTTATTTATAAGTTAAAATTAATTTATGGAAATAGACGATATTGAATTAAAATCAAATTTATTTTTAGCGCCAATGGCTGGGGTAACTGACTTTGCGTTTCGTAGTTTGTCAAGAGAGTTTGGGGCAGGATTTTCTTATACCGAAATGGTAAGTAGTAAAGGGCTAATATATTCGAAAAACAATGATATTTATGAAAAAATGCTTTACACTTTACCAAACGAAAGTCCTGTGGCTGTACAGCTGTTTGGTAATGAGCCTGATATTATGGCTCTTGCCTGTAAGCATCCTCTTCTTCAAAAATTTGATTGTATTGACATTAATATGGGTTGCCCCGCTCCGAAAATTATTAAAAACGGAGAAGGTTCTGCACTTCTTAAAAACTTCAAGCTCGCAGAACAAATTGTTAAAATATGTGTAAAAGAAAGCAATAAGCCCATTACTGTGAAAATGCGAACGGGCTTTGAAACAGGGAGCAATGTAAGTTTAGAGTTAGGAAAAATTTTAGAAGAAGCAGGAGCTAGCGCTATTTGTTTGCATGGTCGAACAAGAGAACAATTTTATTCAGGCGAAGTTAACTATGAGGCAATTGCAAAATTAAAATCGGCTTTGAAAATTCCTGTTATTGGTAACGGAAATGTTGTGGATGTGCCATCTTATAATAAAATGTTGGAAACGGGTTGTGATGCTGTTATGATTGGTAGAGGAGCATTAGGAAAGCCGTGGATTTTTAGCACTTTAAATCCTGAAACAACGAAAGCAGATATAGAAATAAACAAGAAGGAAGTCATAACCAAGCATATAAAATTACTTAAACAAGTTTATCCCGAGAGATTTATTGTCACACATATGCGAAAGCATCTTCTCTGGTATGTTAAAGATATTCCGTGTGCAAGTCAATTAAGATTAAAGCTATGTAGAATTGAGTCCATTAAAGAGGCTTTAACTTATATAAATGAGATTTTTTGATTTTAAAATTGTTTGCCTTGATTGTTTTTTGTCTTTTATTAACTTAAATAAATATGCAAATTATGCTTAATTTGCTTTGATTTAAAGATTAATTTTGTTATTATATTTATAAGAGTTTTTTAAAATTAATAAGAAAGGAGTCATAATGAAAAAAACCATAAAAGATATTGATGTCAAAGGCAAAAAGGTTTTATTAAGAGTTGATTTTAATGTACCTATTGATGCAAACGGAAGAATTATTGATGATACCCGAATTATAAGCGCTATTCCTACAATTAAGAATTTATTATCTAGGGGGGCAAAACTTATTGTTTGCTCGCATTTAGGACGACCAGATGGAGAGCCAAAACAAGAGTTTTCGCTTGTGCCTATTGCTAAGTTATTGCTAAACATTCTACCTACGATAAAAGTTAAATTTGCTTTTGATTGTGTTGGCGAACAAGCTGAACAAATGGCAAGTGAACTTCAAAATGGTGAGCTGTTATTGCTTGAAAATTTAAGATTTCATAAAGAAGAAGAAAAAAACGACTTAGGCTTTGCCAAAAAGCTTGCTTCTCTTGCAGAAATTTATGTTAATGATGCTTTTGGGACATCTCATAGAGGTCATGCTTCAATTGTAGGTGTGCCACGCCTATTGCCTAATGCGGTTGGTCTTCTAATGGGTAAAGAAGTTAATACTATCTTAGAAGTTTTGGAATATCCTGTTAAGCCATTTGTTGCTATTTTGGGCGGAGCAAAAGTAGCTGATAAAATTTATCTTGTTATGAACCTATTGAAAAAGGCCGACATAATTTTAATTGGTGGAGGTATGGCTTATACATTCTTAAAGGCAAAAGGTTATGATGTTGGCGATTCATTAGTTGAAGAAGAAAAAATTGAATTAGCAAAAGCTATTTTAGAAGAAGCTCAGGTGAGAAAAGTTTTAATTCAATTGCCAGTTGACCATAAATGTGGAACTGTGTTTTCATCTGCTACTAAGGTTAAATCAATAAATAAGCCAAGCATTCCAAAAGGCTATGTTGGTATGGATATTGGTCCAAAAACTATTGCTTTATTTACAAAATATATTAGAAAAGCAAAAACAATTGTTTGGAATGGTCCTGTGGGAGTGTTCGAATTTGAGCAGTTCTCTGCGGGTACAGAAAAGGTAGCCTTAGCCGTGGCAAAATCTAGAGGAAAGGCAATTGTCGGGGGCGGAGATAGCATTGCTGCTATAAAACTTTTAAAACTTGATAAAAAAATATATCACATATCAACAGGTGGCGGAGCTAGTTTGAAATTATTAAGCGGAGACATACTTCCAGGTGTTGAGGTTATTGAAAATAAGGTGGAATATGATTAATTATTATTTTGCAAATTTCAAAATGAATATGACTTTTGAAGACATAAAAAATTATACCGATTCTTTGTTGAAAATTATTGATGGTAATAAAAACAAGGTTGGACTTTTTGTATCGCATACAGTTTTGTGTCAAACGAAAGAACTTTTAAAAGATACCAGCATATTAGTTGGGGCTCAAAATGTTCATTATGAAGAGAAAGGAGCTTTTACAGGCGAAATTAATGCTTCTATGTTAAAAGAATGTGATGCTGATATGTCTTTGATAGGTCATAGCGAAAGAAGAAAATATTATAAAGAAACCAACAATGAAATAAATAAAAAAATAAAAATATTAATGAAGCATAATATAAAGGTTGTTTTTTGTATAGGTGAAACAAAGCAAGATCGAACGCTCGGAAATGCCAGAAAGGTTTTATATCAGCAATTAAGTAATGGGCTTTTAGGTATTTATGAAAATGAATTAGAAAATATAATAATTGCCTATGAGCCTGTTTGGGCAATTGGCACAGGTGAAACCGCCTCAAATAAATTAATTGAAGAATCCGTTTGTCATATTAAAGAAATAATTAAAGATTTATATAATAACACTATATCTGAAAAAATCCGTGTTATTTATGGCGGAAGTGTAACACCTCAAAATATTAAAACATTATCAAAAATAAAAACAATCCACGGTTTTTTAATCGGCGGAGCTAGTTTGAATTGCAATAATTTTGCTGAAATAATTAATAATTAGAAATCAATTCTCACTTAAATAAATTTAACTATTTATAAAAAAGCACAAGTTAATAAAAAAAGTCCAACGGAATGAATTTACTGCTGGATTTTTTTATTTTTTAAAGAGAACTTATCGACTGAGTTATTTAAAGGTCTTTTTGAAAAAAAACAAAAATTGAAGAGTTTAAAATAAAAACGGAAGTATATTTGATAATTAACATACTCCCGCTATTTCTCAAAACTATTTTATAATTCGTTTAAGAATTTAATAAAATTAGTTGTGTCTTTAAACTGTCTATAAACCGAGGCAAAACGCACATATGAAACTTCATCTACTTTTTTGAGTTTATCCATTACTTTTTCGCCTATTTCTGTTGAAGTTACTTCTTGCATTAAAGAATTTTGAATTTCTTTTTCAATAGAACTGCAAAGTTCATCTATTTGATTTAAACTAACTGGCCTTTTTTCACAAGCTTTAATAATTCCCTTTTTTAGCTTCATTATATCAAAAGGCTGACGGCTACCATCTTTTTTTATAACTAAGATAGGTGTACTTTCTACTGTTTCGTATGTAGTAAATCTTTTGTTACAGCCCAAGCATTCACGCCTTCTTCTAATTGAATTTGTTTCCTGATTTGAGCGGGAATCTAAAACTTTACTATTTTCAGAGCCACAAAATTGACATTTCATTTTTTATCCCCTTTTTTTACTCTTATTATATAATAAATTTCAAAAAAAGTAAACTATTTTAAAAAAAGGTTCGTTTGATTATCATTAATGTTAATTATCTTTACTGTTTAAAACAAATGCATTGGGAGTCGGGCAAGGCGAATATAATTCAACCAAAATTGTGTCTGTTCCTATTTTGCAAATTTGAGTGAATGGAATAAACAGTTCTTGCCCGCTTTTAAACACATTCCAGAAACTTCGATTATTCGGAACCACAAGACCAGTTATGCGGGAAGTTCGCAAATCAAAAACAACATCAATGATATGACCTAGTCTTTTACCATCCACGACATTGACAACTTCCTTGCATCTTAATTCTAAAAACGAGCACTCCAAGTTTATTCTTCCCTGAAAACATTATATGTTAAATATTACATAAAAGACTATAATAAGACAAAAAATTTCTCAATATAAAATTTAACTTCATCTGTTGCAAAGATTGTTTTTATGTGATATACTCCCTTACAGAAAGAATATTTATTCTTCCTTGCATCTGTAAATTGTTTTAATTAAGAGATGCCAGAGTCCAAAAGGAGGTAACCTAATTTGAAAAAATATGAATTATTGTATGTCATTTCTTCAAACGCAAATGAAACACAAAGAGATGAAATAATCGAAAAGTTCAAAAAATTCATTGAAGACAGAAAAGGCAATGTTTTGGGTCTTGATAAATGGGGGATGAAAAAGTTCACCTATCCTATCAAATTCAAAAATGAAGGCTTTTATGTTTTGATGAACTTTGAAGCTGAGCCTACAATAATAAAAGAAATGGAAAATTTAATGAACATTTCTGAAGATATTGTTAGAAAAATGTTTACAATCAAAGATTAATGTAAATAACAGTGAAAATTTAAGGAGTAAAAATGAACAAAGCTATTTTAATTGGAAATTTAACCAAAGACCCTGAATTAATGACGACCACAAATGGTATAGCCGTGTGCCGTTTTACCCTTGCTGTTGGAAGAAAATTCTCAAATGCAAGCGGAGAACGAGAAACCGACTTTTTAAACATTGTGGTATGGCGCGGGCAAGCCGAAAATTGCCATAAGTATTTAAAAAAGGGTAGTAAAGCCGGAGTTGTTGGAATGATTCAAACTCGTTCTTATGATGCTCAGGATGGTACTCGCAAATATATAACCGAAATTGTAGCAGATGAAGTTGAATTTTTAAGTTCACGAAAAGATTTTAATGATAACTCCACTGAAATTAAAGAAAAACCACAGGTAAGTGAACTTGAACCAATTGAAGATGATAGCCTTCCATTTTAGAAGGTTTTAAAATTTAAACAAATTTTATAAAAGGAGATAAAAGAATGTCGGAAATAAAAGAAAAACCCGCAGAGGAAAAAGTTGGTAGCAGTCATACACAGCCTGTTAGAAGTGAACCAAGAGAATTTGACAGAAAAAGAGTGAGAAGACAGGGCGGTCGTAAAAAAGTATGTAATTTTTGTGTTGAAAAAGCAGAAACAATTGATTACAAAGATATAGCAAAACTTAAACATTATGTAACCGAAAAAGGTAAAATTTTGCCAAGACGCCAAACAGGAACATGCTCTAAGCATCAAAGAAAATTGGCAAGCGCAATAAAAAAAGCACGCATTATGGCACTGCTTCCATTCCAAGCAGATTAATTTGAAATGTTTATAAAAATCTAACGCGAAATATCGCGTTTTTTTATTTTCTAGACTAGCTTATTTCCTAGCCTATTAAGTTAGAATTTAACGGCTGATTTGCTGTCGTGATATTTTAAAGTTTTAGGAATAAAAATCAAAATAAAGAAAAAAATAAATAAAGAGCGAAAAATACTAGACATTTTGTATAAAATTCTATAAAATTAAATTAAGGAGGGAAATAATGGATATTGTTTTTTATGCACTGCTAGCACTTGCAGTTTTAATGAGTGCTTTGTTTGTTTGGGTATCTAATGGTCAAACAGGTATTAAATCTTTAGTTTTTAAATCAATTTCAAGTTTTTTGTTTACAGGCTTGGCACTTTATGCGTGCTTTTTGAATGGGTTTGTTTGGGGGGCATTCTTATTTATAATTGGTTTTATTGCCAGTTGTTTTGGAGATGTTATATTGGGGCTTCCTGACTTTCCAGAAATGAAAGCTAAGAAACAGAATTTTATACTATTTGGTGGGCTTGCATTTGCCGTTGCTCATACTGCGTATTACATTGGAATGATAATCTTGTTCGGTTGGGCTTGGTGGACCTTGTTGGTTGCGGTCGCTTTCGCCTTATTCTTCTACTTCTTTAATAAATTAGTAATGAAAATTAATTATGGAAAGCTATCTAAGGGAATTTTAATTTATGCTTTATTTGTTTCCGTGGTACTCTGCCAAGGCTTATACGCACTTGTAGCATTACAATTTAGCTTATACTCTATTTTGATTGCTTTTGGATTCTTGTTTTTCTATGTATCCGATGTAGTTCTTATGAAAATTTATTTCGGCGAAAATCAAAATAATATAAAATTGTATCATTATAACCTTAGCTTTTATTATGCCGCACAAATTTTATTAGCAACTTCAATTTATTTTATTATTTAAATTTAATTAAGAATTCGCTAAGAATACAGCTCGCAAATTTATTTAAATTTAACATTTGCATTTAAAAATAAAAATCCGCAAAACTACAATTAGTTTTGCGGATTTTTTTTGTTATTTAAATTACTCAATGTAATCTTTAATCAGTTATTTCCGTTTCATTCTCATTATTTGCTTCATTTTCATTGGTTTCAGTCTCT
>JAQVYC010000012.1:22821-36117 GCA_028708805.1 Clostridia bacterium
ACACATATTAGTTTTGCGTCATCTTTAAGTCGCATTACTTTAACGCCTTGACTTACTCTACCCACCAAGCTTATTTGATTTACTGGAACTCGTATCATTATGCCATTATCGGCTATTAACATTAAATCATCATCGTCATTTGCTTGAACTAGACTTATAATTTTTCCAGTTTTTTTATTAAATACACCAGCCTTGACACCTTTTGCTCCTCTAGCTGTTAATCTAAATTCTGATATCGGTGTTTTTTTGCCGAAGCCATTCTCTGAAATTGTTATTATTTGGTCGCTTTCCTTAACAATTGCCATTGAAATTATATATTCCTCTTTCGTTATGTTCATACTCTTCACGCCTAGAGATGCTCTTCCAACACTTCTCACAGTATTCTCATTAAATCTTACACATCTGCCTGAGCTGGAAGCAATTAATATTTCTTCGTTTTCTTTTGTGAAGCCAACACCTATTAATTCATCATTTTCAGCAAGCTTTATTGCAATCTTTCCCGTTTGCCTAATGTTTTCATATTCGGTTAATGCTGTTTTTTTAATTAATCCGTTCTTGGTTGCCATAATCAAATAGCCACCTTTGAATTGTTCATCAACAGGAATAACAGCAGAAATTTTCTCGTTTTCGGAAAGTTGTAGCAAATTAATCATTGCCCTGCCTTTCGATTGTCTGGATGCCTCAGGCACTTCATATGCTTTAAGTCTGTAAACTTTGCCTTGGTTGGAAAACATTAATAAATATGAATGCGTGCTTGTTATATAAATGTTTTCAACAAAATCTTCTTCTTTGGCTTTATGAGCTGTTATACCAACTCCGCCTCGCCTTTGAGCCCTATATTCCTCCATTTTAATTCGTTTAATATAGTCTTGATGTGTGATTGATATAACTACTTCTTCCTCTTTAATTAAATCTTCAATATCAATACCGCCCAATTCCATTGAAATCATTGTTCTTCTTGGACTTCCATATTTTATTTTAATCTGTTCTAACTCATCTTTTATTATAGTTAAAACTTTCTGTGGGTCTGTTAAAATGCTTTTTAATTCGGCAATTGTTGCATTTAATTCGCTGAGCTCTTCATTTAACTTATCCACTTCCAAATTTGTTAGTTTTGCAAGTTTCATTTCCAAAATTGCATTACCTTGTTTCTCACTTAAATAAAAAGTGAAGATTAGTTTTTGCAATGCATCTGCCCTATCCTTAGAATGCTTTATCATTTTGATAACTTCATCTATGTTCGCAACAGCAATTACAAGCCCTTTTACAATATGCTCTCTTTCTTGTGCCTTAGTTAAATTAAACTGAGTTTTTCTTATTAAAACATCTTTTTGATGTTCAAGATATGCTGAAAGAATTTCTTTTAAATTAAGAATTTTAGGAGCGCCTTTTTCAAGGGCTAGTAAAATAATACCGCCACTTGTTTGAAGTTGCGTATGCTTATATAACAAGTTTAAAACAACCTGTGCATTCGCACTTCTTTTAATTTCAACAACAACACGCATACCATCACGGTCGGATTCTTCTTTTATATCTGAAATGCCTTCAATTTTTTTATTTTTCACAAGGTCAGCCATATTTATGATAAATCTAGCCTTGTTAACTTGATAAGGAAGTTCGGTTATAACAATTCTATGGCGGTCGTTCTCTTCTTCAATTTCCGCCTTACCTCTTACAACAATGCCCCCACGACCTGTTTTATAAGCATGCTTTACAGATGTTCGGCCCATAACGATGCCACCAGTTGGATAATCAGGCGCTGGGATTATTTTAACAAGCTCATCTATTTCTATTTCTGGGTTATCAATGAGTGCCTGCACGCCATTAATTACTTCTGTTAAATTATGTGGTGGAATATTTGTTGCCATACCAACGGCAATGCCATCTGCACCATTTACAAGCAAGTTGGGAAACTTGGCAGGTAAAACTCTTGGTTGCATTAATGTTTCATCAAAATTTGGATAAAAATCAACAGTATCTTTTTCTATATCTCTTAACATTTCTTCTGCTATTTTTGCAAGACGGGCTTCAGTATAACGCTGCGCCGCAGGACTGTCGCCATCAACCGAACCAAAGTTACCGTGTCCATCCACAAGTGGTTCTCTTATGGAAAAATCTTGTGCTAAACGAACAAGAGCATCATAAACCGAAGAGTCGCCGTGTGGGTGATATTTACCCATAACTTCACCGACAATTCTGGCACATTTTTTATATGGTTTGTCGCTGAAATTATTTAACTCTTTCATTGCATACAAAATGCGTCTATGAACTGGCTTTAAACCATCTCGAACATCTGGAATAGCTCTTGAAACATTTACCGCCATTGCATATGCTATAAAAGACTTTTTAAGCTCATCTTCCACTTCTACTTTTTGCACTTTTGTATTTTCAAAAAGCTGTTCTAACTCTTTTTTACCTTCATTCTTTTTATCCATTTATTATCTCCTATTTAACCGTAACATATTTTAGACTTTTAACTTCAAACATTAAACTTATTAAAACAATATTTTTTGCCACTGCCGACAAAGTTTTTACTAGTCGGAAGCCAAAAAAATATGTAGATGTTTAAGTTTAGACATCTAGTTCCTCAACTAAGTCTGAATTTTCTTGAATAAACTGTCTTCTAAGCTCTGGTTCTTCACCCATTAACTGATTGAAAATATGGTCGGCCTCAACTGCATCCGCCATTTCTACTTGCAATAAAATTCTTTTTTCGGGGTTCATTGTAGTTTCCCAAAGTTGAGATGCTGCCATTTCGCCTAAACCTTTATATCTTTGAAGCACTATGCCTTTTCTATCATTCTCTTGCAAATACTTTTCTAATTCTTCATCGTTATAAAAATAAAGGTCTTCTTTGCCTCGTGATAATTTATAAAGCGGAGGTTGAGCAATGTAAACATGACCTTTCTCAATTAAAGGTCGCATAAATCTAAAAAAGAAAGTTAGAAGCAAAATTCTAATATGAGAGCCGTCAACATCGGCATCTGTCATACAAATTATTTTATTGTATCTCAATTTACTTTCATCAAAGTCGTCATGAATTCCTGCACCAAAAGCAGTAATCATGCTCTTGATTTCGTTGTTTTCTAAAATTCTGTTAAGCCTTGCCTTTTCTACATTTAGAATTTTTCCTCTTAATGGTAGAATTGCTTGAAATCTTCTGTCTCGTCCTTGCTTAGCAGTTCCACCAGCGGAATTACCTTCTACCAAATAAATCTCACAATGAGTCGGATCTTTTTCTGAACAGTCTGCTAATTTGCCTGGCAAGGTTGTGCTTTCCAATAAACCTTTTCTTCTGGTTAGCTCTCTAGCACTTCTTGCAGCATCTCTTGCTCTCTGTGCTGTAACACATTTTAAAATCAATTCACGGCTTTCTTTTGGATGCTCTTCTAAATATTCCCCAAAGCCTTCCTGAACAGCCCGCTCAACCGCGGCTCTAATCTCACTGTTTCCAAGCTTGGTTTTGGTCTGCCCTTCAAACTGCGGGTTCATAAGTTTAACACTAACAATAGCGGTTATACCTTCTCGGCAATCATCACCGGATAACTTTTCGGTATCCTTTAAAATTTTGTTTTTCTGTGCGTAATCGTTAATAACTTTCGTTAGCCCGTTTTTAAAGCCGACTAAATGAGTTCCACCTTCTTGTGTGTTTATATTGTTCGCATAAGCATGAATAATTTCTACATAACTATTGTTATATTGAAAACTGATTTCAACTTCGTTTTTGTTTGTTTTTTTATTAAAATATATAGGGTTTGGAAATAGTGTTTCTTTGTTTTTATTTAAATAATCAACGAATTCCACAATACCGCCCTTGTATTCAAAACGGTCCTTTTTTTGATGCCCTTCACGCAAGTCTTCAAAATTAATAACTAAGCCCTTATTTAAAAAGGCAATTTCTCGAAATCTGCTTTTCATATTATCATAATCAAAGTTTACTACTTCAAAGATATCTTTGTCTGGAAGAAAAGTAACCGTTGTTCCTCGCTTGTCCACCTTTTCAAGTTTTTGAAGCGGTTTAACAGCTCGCCCACGATTAAACTCAATAAAATAATGATATCCGTTTTGATAAACATCTACCTTCATCCATTCGCTTAAAGCATTAACACAGGCAACGCCTACTCCGTGAAGCCCGCCTGAAATTTTATAACCTTTTCCGCCAAATTTACCGCCCGCATGCAGTTTTGTTAAAACCACTTCAACCGCACTTTTGCCTTCGCCTTTTATCATTCCTGTTGGAATCCCGCGACCATTGTCCACAACTGTGCAAGAGCCGTCTTGATTTAAATACACAAAAATTTCAGTACAATAGCCCGCCATTGCCTCATCGATACTGTTATCAATGACCTCAATGACACAATGCATTAAACCTCTTTCATCTGTTGAACCTATATACATCCCCGGTCTTTTTCTTACAGGGTCTAACCCTTTTAAAACTTGAATGTCCGACTCATCATATACACCCTTTTCCGAATCTTGACCGTTGTCTAATTCTTGTTCTTTTTCAGAAATTTGATTTGCCTGATTTTTATTTAATTCCAGTTCTTTTTCTGAGTTCTGGTCTTGGTCTAAACTTTGGTCTTTTCCTGAATTCTGGTCTAGCTTACTTTTATCTTGGTCCATTTAAATCTCCTACATATATACTGAATATAGTATACTACAAATCTAGTTTAAAGTAAAGCAAAACACTAATTGTTTGGCATTTGTGAGCAAAAAAAATGCTATAATATAAGGCTTTTTGATGTAAAACAACTTATTTGAAATATTAACATATTTTTTTAATTTTTAAACAAAAAACCGATTTTGAAAATCAAAAATTGAATTCAAAAATCGGCATTTATAAATTTTAAATTTCACATATTTTTTCTAAGAACTAAAAATAAAAACTTGCTTTTTAATTAATCCCCCATACTTTCCATAAGCATTTTATCAGCTACGAGAGCAATAAATTCGCCATTGGTTGGCTTCTCGTTTTGATTGTAAACTTTAATTCCAAACAAATTGTTGATATTCTCAATTTTCCCCCTATTCCACGCCACTTCTATTGCATGGCGTATTGCTCTTTCAACCTTGCTTGAACTTGTATCAAACTTGTCTGCAATTGAAGGGTATAATCTTTTTGTTATAGAGTTAATAATGTCTGGCTTATCTATTGCCATTTTTATAGCTTCTCTTAAAAATTGATAACCTTTAATGTGAGCTGGAATGCCTACTGTTATGAAAACATTTGAAATTTTTTCTTCTATTATTTTTGTTTTCATATTTTTAAAATTCTGCTCCTTAATTGGCTTACTGTCGCTTAGCCCTAAAATATCTTTTATTCTGTTTTCTAAACTAATCATTTGGATAGGCTTAATCATAAAATATGATACTCCCAAAGATAGAGCTTTCTCAATAAACCCATTATGCGAAAGACTTGAAGTTATAATAACCCTTGGCATTTTATTGCCTAATTCTGCCCTTGCTTTTTCTAAAAACTCAAAACCATCCATTCCCGAAAGCACAATGTCCATAACCAAAATATCAACTGCACTTTTAGAAATTATATTTAATGTTTCATTTCCATCTTTTGATTGACCCACAATGTTATATTTATCTGATGCTTTAAAATAAGAAATAAATTCTTCTCTGCATTCATCCGCATTGTCTGCAATGAACAAACTTATTTTTTTGTTTTCTATATTAAGTTTTTCCATAACCCCTCCTAAAATATTAGCTATTTTTCTATATTCTTCTGAAAACATACAAGAGCATAACACAATTATGGGAATGTACATTGTTATTTAAACGTACATTTTTAATTGTTTTTTGTCTAATATTGGCTAAATTGACCAAAAAAAATCTAACCCTAGTTTTATATTAAAAAAAATCACGGATACTCAAAGGAGAACAATTTTTATGGTTATTATTGTATAAATTTGATTAGTTGAAAATGTTTTTTAGGCGAAGCCTTATATTACTTGACAAAAAATTTTAAAGATATTAAAATTTAGCATAATACAAAAATAAATAAAATTTATTAATGGGGTTAATATGAAAGTTATATTATTAAGTGATGTTAAAGGCACCGGAAAAAAAGGCGATATTGTTAATGTTGCAAACGGATATGCGAACAATTATTTATTAAAAAACAAGTTAGCGGAATTTGCTAGTAAAAACGCATTGAATAAAAACTTAAATCAAAAACAGTCCGAAGAACATCGCAAGCAGGAAGAAAAAAAAGAAGCATTTGAAACTAAAAAAACAATTGAGCAAACAAAATTAGTTCTTTCAGTTAAATGTGGCGAAAGCGGAAAACTTTTTGGTGCGGTTACATCAAAAGAACTTTCTGAGGCATTACAAGAAAAAAGCATTCAAATAGATAAACGCAAAATTGTTTTAAATGAAAACATAAAAAACACAGGCAATTATATTTTAGATGTTAAATTACATCCAGAAGTTACCGCAAAACTAAAAGTTGAAATTGTCTTAAAAGTTTAAAAATCTGTTTTACATAAAAAACCGTGGACTTAGTTTAGTTTTGCGTACTAAATTAAGAAAAATGAAACACTTGATATTATAACTAAATAAATAGAAAAATAATATAGCTTTACTTTTTGAAGCATATTCAGCATAAATTTAACGCAAAACACACCCGAAACAAAAGCAAAAATAAAGGCAAATAAAGTAGGAACAATTGCCATGTCAAAGATAGGCACTCCTTCTATGGAACAAGAAAAGATTTCATATGCCATTGATGCCAAAATTATTGGAATGCTCATTAAAAAAGAGAATTCTGAAACTTGCTTTCGTGAGCCTTTACAAAATAAGCCTGTAATAATTGTTGCACCACTTCGTGATATCCCCGGCAGAATTGCAAGCCCTTGTGCGAGTCCCATATAAAACGCCGTTTTTTTGCCAATTGGCTGAAATTTTTTAATTGATATAATTTCCACTAAAAAAAGAAATGCAGCGGTTAGCATAAAGCAAATAGGCAAATAAGCACCCGAAAAAGAACCTTTAAAAATATCCATAAAAAGCACTGCAATAATTATTGTTGGAATTGTGGCGAGATATAAGTTTTTAGCTTTATCACAAAAAGGATTTTTTATAAGATGTAAAATTTCTTTTCTTAAAACAAATAAAACCGCAAATAAAGTTGCCAAATGCAAAAGCAGGCTAAAAAAAATAAAATTGCCTTCCACTTTAAATATTAAATTTAGAAGAACAAGATGCCCGCTTGATGAAACAGGTAAAAATTCAGTTGCCCCCTGCACTATGCCATATAAAATTGCTATCCAGATTGTCATAATGTAATTTTATTCAAATTGACATAATAAAATTCATTTGATTAATTAATAAACATTGTGATATATTAAATTATAAGGAAGGAACAAAAATGATTTTTGCAAGTTTAACAATATTCCAAAATATAATATTTATAATTGCGACACTTTCAATTGTAATATTGATTGTGTACATCATTTTACCTTTGCTTGATATTAAGCAAAAAGAAGTTGTGAGCAGTGATGATATAGATAGCGAAACCGAACCATATGAAAATATTTACGGTTTTGTTAAAAATGCTTTTAAAATTAAGGGAAGCATATTTTTTTTAGTTTTCGCTTCTTGCCTTTGTTTTCTGTTTTCTTTTTTTATTGACAATTGGATTTCAATTATTTTAGGGCTTATATTTGGCTGTGCCGCCGCCATTATAGTTGGACTATTAGACCGTAAGCCTATTGGAGAAATTGGCGATTTCGCAATTGCAAGCTCAAAGATACCTGAAAAAGATTGTGGTATGGGCAAGGTTATTTTACTGGAAAACAATTCTGAGGTGAATGCGGAATCTGTTGGCAAGGCAATAAAAAAAGGTAAAAAGGTTATTGTTGTTGAAAGATTTTCTAACAAAGTTATTGTTAAAAAATTAAAAAGAAAAAACAAACAATAAATACATACGACTTAGTATATAAAAGTAATTACTTCTCTTAAATAAATACTCTAAGAAAGCATTAAATATAAAACATAAACCTTAACTAGTAAAGAAGTTGGTTAAGTTAAAACTTGGCTCATATTAGGGGGTGAAATATGAAAAAATATATCCTTGCATTAGACGAAGGAACAACAAGTTGCAGGGCAGGTTTATTTGATGTTAAAAAGCATAAATATTTAAATTTGAATTCTGCTAAATTTGAGCTTTGTTATCCACAAAATGCCTGGGTTGAGTTCGATGCTAATGAGGTTTGGCAAGCACAAAAAAAGGTTTTGCAAAACGCCGTTGAAGGCATAAAATTAGACGAAATTTATGGAATTGGAATTGCTAATCAAAGAGAAAGTTGTGTTGCTTGGAATAAAAAAACAGGGGAAGCGGTATACCCTGCAATTTGCTGGCAATGTAGAAGAACGGCAGATTTTTGCAATAATCTAAACGCAACAGAAAAAAGAATTATAAAACAAAAAACAGGATTGATTGCCGACCCTTATTTCAGCGCCTCTAAGTTTCAATGGCTCTACGAAAATGTACAAGAAGTTAAAAAACTTGCAGACAACAATAACTTATGCTTAGGAACCATTGATAGCTTTTTGATTTTTAAGCTTACGCAAGGTAAAGTATTTGCAACCGATACTACAAATGCAAGCCGTACAATGCTTTTCAATTTAAAAACTTTGGATTGGGATAACTGGCTACTTAACTTTTTCAATATAAAAAGAGAGTGGCTTCCAAAAATAATTTCAAGTAGCGAAATTGTGGGAAGTACTAATTTATTTGAAAAGCCTTTAAATATTTGTAGTGTGATTGGCGACCAGCAATCCGCTCTTGTCGGGCAATGTTGCTTTGAAAAAGGTATGTCCAAAAACACATACGGAACAGGCTGTTTTGTTTTAATTAACTCGGGTTCTAAATTTATTAATTGTAAACATTTAGTTAGTACAGTAGCGTATACGATATCAGGAAAAACAACTTATGCTATTGAAGGTAGCGTTTTAAATGCAGGAAGCTTAATTGAATGGCTTTTAAGCATTGGGCTTATCTCATCTGCGACCGAAACCGAAGAAATGGCAAAAAGCATTCCCGATAACGGAGGAGTTCATCTGATTCCTGCATTTACAGGATTAGGAGCTCCTTATTGGGATAGTCTTGCACGGGGAGCCTTTTTGGGATTAACACGAGCTACTACAAGAAATCACTTAGTCCGAGCAACATTAGAATCTATGGCATTTTCAACTTATGACTTAATTTCGGTTTTAAGAGATAACTACATAACGGAATTAAGAGTTGACGGCGGTGTGTCTAATAATGGTTTTTTAATGCAATTTCAGGCAGATTTATTAAATGTAAAAATAAAGAAACCAAAAATTTTTGAAAGCACATTGCTAGGTGCAACTTATTTAGCAGGTTTAAGCTCAGGGGCTTATTCAAGCCTTGATGAAATTGCATCAAACTGGGAATTGGGCAAAGAGTTTGTTCCTAATATGAAAAGTAAAGAGCGTTTTGATTTGATTGATAACTGGCATAAAGCTGTAAATTTAATAGTACGAAAAGAAAAGAAGATTAAATACTAAGTTATAAAAAATCATATTGGCTCACTTAACTTTATAAATAAAAGGAGAAAATATTTATGAAACAAGAAAATTTTATTGGGTTTGATGGAACTGTTTTACAAAGTTATTTGTATGAAGTTGAAAACCCAAAAGGTGTGGTTCAAGTTGCACACGGAATGCAAGAATATTCAAAAACATACTTTAAATTTGCCGAATATTTAAGCAAAAATGGATACATTGTTTTTCTTTTGGACCAACGAGGACACGGCAAATCTTGCAAAAGCATTTCGGAGTTGGGTAAAGTGAATGGCGATGTTTTCACCCAAACAGTCAAAGACCATTTAAAAGCCAGCGAACAATTGAAAGATAGATACAATTTGCCTATTTATTTTATTGGGCATTCTTACGGTTCTTTTATTGGGCAAAGTTATTTGCATAAAAACAAATATGCTAGCAAAATACTTCTTTTAGGTTCGTCTTATATGAAAAGTCCATTAATTAGATTTGCAAAAATTATGGCAGATACGACTGTCTTATTTAAGGGGAAAGATGCCCCAGCAACCTTTATTGAAAACAATTCTTTTAAGCGATATAAAAAATATTTTAATGATGCAAGTTGGATAACTAGTGATGAAAAAGAATCAAAGCTATTTTATGATGATAAGCTAAACGGCACTCCTTTTTCTGCGGGTTTTTATCAAAGTATGTTTTCTAATCAATTAAAATTATATAAAAAAATGAATGAAGTTGACAAGAATCTTCCAATTGGAATATTTTGCGGAGCCGATGACCCTGTGAGTAACTTTGCAAAAGGTGCAAAAAAGCTATATGAATTTTATAAAAAGCACGGTTTAAATGCAACATTAAAAATATACTCAAATATGCGACACGGAATACTTCAAGAAAAAGAGAAAACAATGGTATATAAAGACATCCTTGATTTTATTGAAAAATAATTTTTTAAACTTAATTTATTTTAAGCGAAGAGTTAAATACAATAATGGACTAGCCAAACGGGTAAAAGCAAGTAATGTAAATGTTTATTATGTATTTATTTTTAAATGAATTCTTTGCCATATCCTTTGATGAGTAACTGAGTAAACTCTTAAATTTTTGCATTAAAGATTTTAAGATTGTTCCGGGATATCTCTGTATATTACTCAATTAACAATTTTTATAAAATCAAGAAGTTCTAACGCAAGATTGCATTTTTAAACCTATTATTCTAAGAAAGACCTTTTTACAATATGAAGTACAATAAATATTTTATAAATATGCAAGCAATGCCCTCCACAATTATAAAAAACAGGCTTATAAATTAGCCTGTTTTATGTTTTAGTTTTATCATTCGGGACTATTAGTTGGTTCCTCTGAAATTTCCTCTAAGGCCATAATTTCTTCTGCCTCAGCAGTTCTTTCTGAGTTTTTATTGCCTGTTTCTTCTATGGTCTTTCTTGTTTGTTTTGGTAAGTTAATTTTTGCATCTATATCCACAAAGCTAACCCATTCACCTATCCAACGAACTTTAATTCGACCTGTTGCTCCGTTTCGGTGCTTTGCTATTTCTATTTCACAAATGCCCTCTCCATCTTCGTTTATCACATCATTATACATATCTGGTTTGTAAATAAATAATACAAGGTCCGCATCTTGTTCTATGGCTCCGGAATCTCGAAGGTCTGAAAGCATTGGTCTGTGGTCTTTTCTGGTTTCAACCATTCTGGATAACTGAGATAATAAGATTATTGGCACATTTAACTCTTTGGCAGCAATTTTTAAACTTCTTGTTATTTCTGCAATTTCAAGCACTCGGTTATCTTGCTTTAAACCACTTTTCATCAATTGAAGATAATCAATCATTACAATATCTAGCCCTTTTTCTCTTTTTAAACGGCGACATTTTGAAAGGATATCCATTGGAGTGTTCAAACTAGAATCATCTATGTAAATTTTGGCTTCGCTTAATTGCTTATTCGCTTGCCAAATCCTATGCCATTCTTCTTCATTTAAAGAACCATTCAAGGCTTTTTGCATACTAACGCACGCAATACCACACAATGACCTTTGCACAAGTTGCGGAGTTGGCATTTCTAGCGAAAAAATTGCGCACGATTTACCGTGATATATTGCCGCATTATTTAGCATATTCATTCCCAGACTGGTTTTACCAACACCTGGTCTGGCTGCTAATAATATTAAATCTGAGTTTTGCAAGCCATTTGTAATTTGGTCAAATCTTTTAAAATTAGTTGGAATTCCTAGCAAGCAATTTTTATCTTTTGCAATCATATCAAATTTGTCTATTACTTTTTTTAGACCTTTATCTATGTGTTCAAGGGATGAATTGTCATCTCTTTCTGACAAATCAAAAATAAGCTTTTCTGCAAACATCAAAGCTTCTTTGCCGTTTTGTTCTTCATAACTTTTTTCTATTATCTTTCTACCAGTTGCTGCCAAACTTCTAAGTCTGGAATGATTTTTTACAATATCAGCATAATGTCTGTAATTTGCAGCACTTGGCACAATGTTAGTTAATGAAGTTATATAAGATAGCCCGCCGACCTTTTCTAACGAACCCGCAGATTCTAGCTTACTGGTTAAAGTAACAAAATCTACTGGCTTATTTTCAGTGTAATTTTCCAACATATATTTATAAATTATTCTATGTTCTTCCGAATAAAAATCATCGACTCGAACAAGTGCGAATATATTTAGTGGAACATTCTCATCAATTAGAACACAGCCAAGCACGGCTTGTTCTGCTTCAATGCTATGAGGTAAGATTTTTGCAACAGATTTCATTTTTTATCCTTTAAAAGCTTATTTGAATTAAACAAAATGATAATTCAAAAAATCAAATGTGAATATATAATACAAATTTTCGATGTTAAGAAAGAGAGCTTATTTAATCAGAAAACGGGTCAAACTTTTTAGGCTTATTGCTTTTTTTCTCTTCAATTTTTCTAGATATATGCTCCATAATAAGCCACGCAAAACCGCCCACGACAACCATAATCATAATAACTACAATTTGCATATCTTTAAGGGACGGCACAAGCGAATATAAAACATATCCCACAACTAGTAATATAGGAAAAACAATAAGCAGAAACCAGCTTATTTTTTTAATGTTTTTTTTGAAATAATTTGTGTTTTCGTTATCCATTTTAAAAACTCTCAACTTAAATTCTAAAACATAATAACATATTAAAGCTCAAAAGGCAATTTTTTGTTTATATAAAATTTTCGATAAATTGATTTTTATTTGACAAAATACTCTAACTTTGTTATATAATATTTATAAGGTTAATTGCCATAAAACAATTAATGTTATAAGAAATTTTAGTAGAAAGGAGCTATGTTTATGAATATGTCAGAAAATTTGCAAGCAGAAAATTCTAATTCAAAAGTTTTAAAGGAATTTGTGTTTAATAAGTGTCTTGAAGATTATAAAAATCTTTCCAAGCTTATTGGTAAAACCATAAAAATTGAATATTTGAAAAATGATGGACTTATTGGGAATAAGGCAATTGGCTTAGGCAAATTATTACAAGTTTTGCCTTTCAAAGGTATTAAATATGCTGGTGGATATATACCCTTTCTAGATTCTAATAAGGCGATAACTAGAATTGCAACCCTTAAAAATGACAGCGAACAATCCGTTGAAGATACGATTGTCTATGATCGTTCATATATTTTAAATTCTACTTCTCAAATATCAAAAGCAGGTTCCCTATATAATACATATAAATTAAATGTTTTTGGAACAAGAAA
>JAQVYC010000013.1 GCA_028708805.1 Clostridia bacterium
GGTGAAGATGGCTCAACCATAAATGCCGAAGGCTATGTTGGCGGTCTTGTAGGGTGGATTGATGCAAGTTCCAGCCTAAGCAATGCAACACTTCAAAATTGTAAAGTGATTAACGGTTCCACAGCAGGAGAGGATGAAAAGTCGGGGGCCTGCGGTGGAATAGTTGGTTTTGCAAGCGGTGGAAATGTGAACTTAGACAAAGTTAAAAGTGAAGGCGGAAGCATCGTTATGAGCTATAAAAAGGCGGGCGGAATTTTAGGTGCTGGTATAGCAAACATAACAAATGCTACTGCTAACGGAGAAATTTATGCAGGTTGTGAAAAAGAAAATTTTGATTTGGATGCCTTAGGGGTTATGACTTTTAACTTTAATTATGATGGCATTCCATATGCTGGGGGTATTGCAAGTCGTTTAAATAGCGGGTCAATTACTAGTTGTAGGAACAATGCCTCTGTTAAAGCAGGAAATTATGGCGAATTTATATCATTTGGTTCTCTTCAAAATCCTCGCCAACTTTATGGGGGGATGGAAGCTATGAAAGATTGGAATCTTTATCATTCGGAAGAATTAATAGATGAAGGCTCTTCTGAAAGTTATGCAGGCGGAATTGCTGGTTATAGTGCTGCGCCTGTTTCAATTACCAATTCAAGCAATTATGGGTTTATACAAGCATTTGCGAAAGAAATTATGGTTACTGAACTTGTTTATAAAAAGGAGCATGGCTGGTTTGATGCATATGGTACGCATAATGTGTTTGTAGCTTATTACAAAGAACTTGCCAACGCAAATGGAATCTCTTATATAGAAAACGGAGCAAGTTTAACACAATGTTATAATAAGGGAGTGGTAAATGGTGGACAAGAAATTGGATTTAACTTTATTCACAATACACCATATCCGTTTATGGGTGATGAAAAGTTTTACATAATGCATTACGGTAAAAGAAATGGTCAAGATTTCAATGCGATTTTTTATATGTATGGTTGGAACACAGATGTTCGTGATGATATCATTAGTGCAGGAGCTGTTGTAGGAATGAAGGTTTATACAATTCAAGGTTCAGACTCTTATCTAACTTTCCCAAAGAACTTATATTATGGAAATCAGATATGCAATAATCCAACAATGTTTACAATACAAGAATCATGTGGCGGCCAATCCTTTAAATATTTAGATTCTTATTCATATTATGGGAATATTGCAAATTGTACTTATAGTGGTTCGACAGGTAATATATTGTTCCCAGCTAACTTTACCAGTGAACTAAGAGTGCGACCTGAAGCATTTGGAGAATATTCCGATGATTATGTTGACATTGAGTGGGAAGAGTATAAGATTAATAATGAATATTTAGTTGGAGTAACTCAGGGAGAATTCGACCCAAATGCATAATAACAGAACAGAAAAAAAACGAAAATAAAAAAACAAAAATAAAATTAAAGGGGAATAAATGAAGAAGTTTTCAATTTTAATTTTTGGTTTAATGATTGTAATGACAGGGCTTTTTATGGGGGCATGCACAAACCCTTATGTAAATGTCCGACTTTTGCCGTCTGTTAAATATGTGGAAGTTGAAGTTGGAAAAACAAGCACCTTTGAAGTTTCAATTGAGAACTATAATATAAATATGAGCCAAGATATTTTGATAAACGATGATAGTAAATGCTTTGAATCTACTGTTAGCTATTTAGATGGTGGCAGAGCTGTTGTTGAAATCTTGGGGTTAAAAGTGGGTGAGGAAAATTTAAATATTAGCACTAGGGAAGGCTCAAAAACTTGCTTTGTAAATATTGTTGTGGTTGAGCCAGTGCAAAGTTTTAAGCTTAAAACAAACCCTGTAAACAATGCCGAAATTATTCCTTATGTAATAAAAGAAGAAGGCTTTGTTTTAAACTTTAATGAAATAAGCTATTTTGATTTTAACCCATCAAATGCTTCTAAAACAAAGGTTAGCTATTTTTATAATAATGGCGGAGTGGAAGAAAAAGTATTAGAAGCTAAAACTGTCAAAGTTGGTCAAAACATTAATGTTGCTTTAATTACAGCAGATAACACACACCAAATTAATGAATCAAGCTTTGATTTAACTGCAAAGTTAGATTATTATCCGAATATACAAGGAATTGATATTAGTGTTGATATTATTGAGCCTATAAATTTAGGGAAAGTTAATGTTATAAAAAAGGGGTTTAATAATAACTATTTTTCGCCGACTGAAATAATTGAGCTTAATGCAGATGAAGAGTTTGTTTTAATTTCTAGCGATATAAATAACTCTTATGTTGTGCTTGAACTACAAGTTTACATACCCGGTGTAATGATTAATGTTAGTGCGCCTAAATCTGAAATAGAACCACTTATTCCTAGCACTGAGGAGTATACAAAAACTTCTAATTATAGCTACTTTTTTAGCTTACAATCTAGACAGTTAGGCAAAGACACTTTAACAATAACCACCTATTATGAAAACTATGAAGGGTATGAAATCAAGCTTGAATTTAAGCTTAATTCGGTTAGTGCTCCTTCAAGTATTCATATAAATGGTGAACAAGAATTCGACCAACCTATTTATTTATATGATGTGTATTATGGAAACGATGTTTCTTATGATATGATTCTCGAAGTTTATTCATTAGATTCGGTTTTTGACAGCATCTCATTTTCTTTTGTAACAGATGGTGATATTGAACTCTCAGAGCCGTGGTCAGATTATGTTGAAGTTCGTTACAAAGGTCAACTTAAAACAAATAATTTTATAATTGAAAATAGCGACTTTTTTAATAATACTTTAATATCTCCGATTTCATTACGAGGGCTTATACAATTTGAAGGCAATTTGTTTATCAAACTTTCTTTAAATAGTAGTCTTACGGGACAAGAAGAAATTGTAAATTATGTTCCTATTATAATTGAAGAAGGTGCTACTAAGTTTACGGTAAGTTCGGAATATCCAAATGGCTTGTCGTTAGACATTTCTCAGGGCGCACAAATTTTTGACCAACTTGTTGTTGAAAGTTCAACCGCTTATATTGGCTTGATGAGCTTTGAATATATCAGCGGGTCAGATCTTTATTTTAGTGTTGAGCAAGTTCAAGAAAATCAAAAGGATATAAAAATAACACCACTTAGTATTGGGCAAGGTACCATTAAAATAATTTTGCCGAACGGGCGTTTTGTTTCCGTTCCTATAAAAATTGAGCAAAGCTTAATATCATCTAAGTTATCTGTGGTTAATAATGACCATATTTCGCTAGTCGAAACAGATGTTAATGAAAATATTTCAAAGCTTGCAATAAAATATACCCCAGCTTCGCTCACTAATCCTTTGCCAGTTAATATAAATTTAAAGCATATAATAAACCCTGCAAAAGCAACACTTTATAAAGTTGAATTTCAGATTTATGGACAAGGTGTAAGCTTTGATAAAAATAATTTTATTTTAAGTGTAAACGGTATAGGTAATTCAAGGCTAGAAATTATGGTTATCTTACAAGAGGTGGAAAATTTTGAACTGATAGATGTCGGAAATACAATTTTCTTTGCTGTTGATTTAGATGTTTATTATCCTTTGCAAACTTTTAACTATCAACAAGACGGCTATGAAAAGAATGCTGTTTCGGTTTATAAAAGTAGTGATGTTGGATATTATTATGCCGAACAAGGCTATGCTAATGTTGAAATAGACTTATTGGCAGAACTTTTCGATAAAACTAAAATTAACGATGTGTTTATGTTTTATGAACAAGATATAAGATGGACAACTGAACTAGGAACCCCCGAGCAGACTTCGACTTCTACGGGGACAGGTGTATATATTGCCGAAGGAAAAATCAATAATTTCGGGCAATATAAAATAAATAAAAATCATCTAGAATTTATTTGCGATGATCCTTATGCACAAGCAGGGACTACTTTTTGGCTTGCATTTACAATTACTGAATTTAACACTTCAAAAACAATAATCCTTAATATCTCTATATTAAATTACACACCATTACATTCGGTTGGATTTTATAATTATGCGGATGAAATTTATCTTTCGGATGCTGTCCCAAGTTATGCTTTTAATACATTTATTGGACCTGAATCAGATTGTAAAGAATTCGATGTTATATTTGAGCCTGCGGATGGCACAACCAGCGAGAATTTGATTTCTGCATCTATTAATTCCGACTTTACCGAAGTTATTATTAATTACAATTTAACAGGTACAGGCTATGGCAAGATATATTTTATTCCGCTCACTTCTTACATTAACAAAACAGAATACACAACTTATATAAGTATAGATGTAAGAGTTTCTGACGGAACTGACAAAAATAATCCGCTTATAATAAATACAGCGGAAGAGTTTATTACAATTATGTCAAATAGCTCTTCTTTGAATAAGCATTATAAAATAGCCACAACTTTGAATTTCGAGAACTTAACTATTCCTAATTTTGGCGAATTTAAAGGCTCTATTATAGGGGCTAATCAATCAGCTAGACTAACCAACATAAAGCTTAATTCATTTTTTACAGAAGTGAATAATAGCTATGTGGGGTTATTTACCAAATTGGCCGAGTCTGCTGAACTTAAAAATTTAAGGATAGAGGGGCAAATTAATCTATTTTTAACAACACCAAATAATTTTTATGCTGGTTTAATTGCTGGTGAAAATTATGGTAGAATTGAGAATGTAAGTGTTGTGTTAGGGACTTCCAAAATTTCGGTATATGACAAAACGAATATTGATAGTTATGCTATGGTTAACATTGGCGGAGTTGTGGGAAATAATCACGGAATTATATTAAATGTTATAGATAATTTAAATAATGCAAATAATCATACCACTATTAACCAGACAGGGCTATTTGAAGTTCGATATGAAGGATATTCGAGAAATGTTTTTGTTGGCGGAGTTGTTGGAGAAAATAATGCGGTTATAACTAGGCAAGAAATTGCAGATAACTATGTTTATAATATGTCAATTTTTGGTGCAATTGTAAATATTAAAACCATTGGTATAAGTGCAACAGGTGGCATTGCTGGGGTAAACAAGTCTGCAAGCATTAATATTGATAGCTTTGAAAATTCAACTGTAAGTAACTTGCTAGTTAAAGGAAAAATTGAAGCATTAAGATACAATATAAACTCAGAAGTTGTCGTTGGTGGAGAATTTGTTGGTGGCATTATTGGAGATAACTGGTCATATGTTGAAAACTGCACTTCACGCGTGTTTACGCATGCCTATAACTTTGTCGGAGGCATAGCGGGGCATGATAGCAGCGTTATGAGTTATTCGCCAACTGACAATGCAAGTGATTATGCGTTTATAAATAATTGTCTAGTTCAAGCTGTTTATGAGAACAGTTTTGCATATATGCTTACAGCTCTCAGTAATGAGGGCAATGTGGGAGCTATTTCAGGAAATGAAACCAGTGTTTTGAACCAAAGGGTGTATGAAGTAAACGGGAACCATGCATTTTACTATTATAATATTGATACAGTTAATAACATTTATCCAATGGCATATTTTCATACTACTAGTTATACACAAATTAAATTTGATGAACTTGATGAATATTTTAGTTTATTCAGAAATGATGAAGCTATATTAAAGGTGGAAAGTATCACATCTGATTATGACTTAGGGGCGGGAAAACTGCAAAACAGCGAGTATGATAATCTTATCTCATATATGTTTTATTATCAGTCAAAAAATCTAAACGAGCAAAACTATATTGATGAAATGAATACAGATAGAAGTTGTCCGTTTATTTTTGAAAACTCAAACAGCATTATGCTAAGAACGCTGAATAAAAATATTTTAGATATTGATACATATGGAAACATTAGGCTGTTTAGCACAGGTATTGCTATGATTGAAGTTAGAAGTCTTTTAAATACTGCTAGTGCTAAAATGTATGTTTATATTGTTGTAACAAATGCGTTTGATGGCTTTGAAATCAAGGGAGACGGACTTAACATAGTTAGTGGTTCGACAATTACTGTGTATGAAAATATTCCTGTTGACTTGTCTTATGAATTTAATCACGAAAAAATTGAAACTAGAAATCAATATCAACAATTGATTTGGGTTGAAGTGAAAAAGAATGTGCAAGCTAGCTTAAATGTTGTAATTAACGAAAGCAATGAATATGTAAAGGTTTTAACAGTTGGCAACATTTTAACTTTAAAAGTAAATAATTTATCCGATTCAAGTTCAACTAATACCATATCATTTTACCCACAGTTTTCTGTAAATATAAATGAAGTGGTCGGGCTTTGTTTTATGCAGTCGGATGATGTTTTTGATGAGTTTGACAATTTAATTACAAGAACAGATAAACAAATAAATATAATTGCTTTGGCTAAAAGAGGAACAGAAAAAATCAATGTAGATATTTCTGAAACCACGGCAGAGCCTTTGGATGTTCTTGCAATTAACATAAATCAGATTACTGATTTTGAAAATGATTACTTGATTATAACAAGTTCAAAAGCAGGCGTTGAAAATGATAACAATGACTATTTTATAGTTCAGAGTTGCCAAGGCTATGACTATTCAGAGATTGACGGTCATTATAGTTATAAGGGGACAGGCGGAATATTTAATCTGCAATTTGATTATGAGAAATATATATTGCTTTCTGATGATGATTATACTGGGGTGTATTACATAAATTTCACGGCCGATAATGGGAAAACACAAACTATTATAGTACATATGGAAAAACAGCAAGTAACCGACATATTAACAAAAAATTTCTATAATGTTTCAACAACTTTTGATGACTCTCAAATTGAAGAAGATTATGTTGCTCCTGGCACAACAAGTTTGCTATGCCTTGAAATTTATCCTTATTTTTCAGAGTATGACTATATAAAAGTAGAAAATTCTTATAATGCAGGTGGCAATGCCTTAGTGTTTGAAGTTGTTAAACTTGGAGCCTCTAACGAACTTGAAACTGTTTATGTACCGACCAGTGAATTAGGGGTTGAAATTCCTATAAGCATAATAAAAGAAAATACGGTGGGGCTAACATTTGCAAGAATTTTCGTAAAATATACAACAACTTCAACAGCAATAGCAGAAACGAACGCTCAAATAGTCATTTCGGCTATTAAATTAGGGCAAGATAATGAAGAAATCTTGCAGAAACAACAAATGAGAACGATTAAGGTTATTATAAAAGATACAGTAGCTTTTTCAATTGTTGGCAAAACAACCTCTCAGGGTAAATATTATGTTGCAAAAGGCTTGTCGTACGAGCTTGATTTAAATATTTATGGTTTTTCGGAAGAACAAATGGTTGCTAATATAAGTTCAAACTATGCAACAATTACCAAAACTGACGGGACTTATTATTTAAACATTGCTTCCAGCATAAACTATTTAACAGGTAAAGAAGGCTTTGAAATTACAATAACGACATATGGCGAAAATTCAATAGATGGTTTTTATTATCAAAGTAATAAATCTTATTTAAATCTTGTGGTGGTGGACTATGTTATTAAAACTGAAAACATCAATCCGTTGGATTGCAGTGCTCCTGAGAACATTGCTGAGTATCAAGGCAACACAATTATTAAAAATGCAGGTTCTGGCACAATGAGAATTTCCTTAGGCAATACGATTAAATTACAAACTGAATTAATTAACGGGGTTACTGTTGAATATGATTCTACGAACCCTTCAATAGTGGCTTCGGTTCAGGAATTTGCCAAATCTTTAACACATAATGGCAGTTGGGACATTGTTGCAAATCAACTTCGTGTTGTAGGGGATTATATAACGAAAATAAGATTAGCACCAAATGTGGAAATTGCAAACGAATATTTAAGAGTACAACCTGTAACTGATAATATGGGGAATACGCAATATGAAGTAAGTCCGCTTCGAATAAATATACCTAGCATACCAACTTATTACTTTACTTATACAGGTGGCTTCCATTACATAAACGGGGTTGCTGTGTTTGATAGTTCCGTTGGAACGGGTCTAAATTTAAGTACTCACTTTGTGTTTGATGTATATTCAACAGGTAACGAAAGCAATGCAATTCCAATTTATGATTATACCGACCTTATAAATATGAATGAGAATTCGTGGTATATTTTAATGAATGACTTAACACTTCCAGGCAATTTTAACCCTCTGCTTACAAATGTTGCTGGATTTAACGGAAATGGTTATAATATAAATTTTCCTGTGGTATGGAATGTTGCAGATATAAACAATGTTGGGCTTTTTGGAACATTGCAATCACAGTCGATTTTAAAAAATATAACAATAAAAATCAGTTCAAACACAAAAATCATTATAAACAATGAGTCGGCGGTTAATTTCGGTTTTATTGCAGGTCAAAATTTAGGAGCGATAACCAATTGTGCGGTTATAAGTGAAAATCTTGTTAGTGCTGAAATTTTTATTCAAGGTCAAGGAACTTCGGCAGAAGGCAATTATGTTGCAGGGCTAGTGGGAAATAATAAAGGTTATATAACTAACTCTCGGATAGAAATGGTGCTAGTTGGCAGTGCCAATGTTGCTGGTTTTGTAGGTGTTAATGAGAAATATATTTCCAGTTCATATGTGCTAAATTCTAATATTATAAATAAAAGCGATAATGCTTCTAATCATACCGCTGGATTTGTTGTGCGAAACGGAATAGGCTCAACTACGGATGCTCATATTTCAACTTCATATGTGTCGGGAGCTTATTCAATTAACTCGATTTATAGCAAAGGTACTGAAAAGGTTATAAGTTCACACACTCAGGTTGCAGGTTTTGTGTATGATAATTACAGTAAAATAAGCGATTGCTACTCTAATATTCCAATAAATTCAAGTTCTTTCAGAGCAGGTTTTGTGTTTAATAATGCGGGACATATTAAAAATACTTATTCTACTTCAACATTTGCTTTGGGAGGGGAATCTGCTTACGGATTCCTTGTAAATAATGCAATTGAGCCTAATTTAGGCACAGTGGAAAACAGTATTTATTTGTTGGGAACAGTAAACAGTAGTGTAAATAAAACAATTATAAACGGTGTTTCTTATTTAAGTGAAATAGAATTTTCTTATCACACTCATTTTAAAAGTTTTGTAATCTCTTCAAGCTCGCATAAAACTAGCGGTGTTTGGTTTTATCCATCAAAAACATCTGAGGTGGAATTTGTTAGAGATGGAGAATATCAGCAGTTTATTTTTGGAAAGTTGGAATTAGTTGCTCCGAATATAATAGTTGACAGTCAAAAAATGCTTGATGCAAATAATATTACAATAGATGCGATTACTAATGAAACAACCTATGCTTACTTTGAAGCGAAAGAAACAGAAGGCAGTTTATTTAATCCATATACAATTACTACGGCGAACGATTTAGAAAATTTAATGTTGTTAAGCTCTAATAAAAATATAAATACAAGTTATTTCAGAATAACATCTTTTCTAGATTATGAAGCTGAAAAAATTTACAGTTCTCGAATTTATAAGACGATTTTCAAAGGAGATATTGAAGGTAATAACATGACAATTTCCGGCTTTGTTATAGACACAAGAGAAACGCTTGTTAATGGTGGGCTGTTTGCAAAAATAGGAAGTGGGACATCTGGCGAAGGCTTTGTTAAAAACTTAAACTTAAAGCCGAAATACATTAATATGCCAAACACTTCATATGTGGGAACATTGGCGGGTTCGTTGGAAAGTGGGGAACTTTATAATGTTACGGTAGATGGTTTTGGTTATTCTGTAACAGAAGGACTTGTTATTATGGGGCATTATTGCGTAGGCGGTGTCATAGGAGTTGCTTCTAATAATTTTACTATTAAAAATGTTTCCAGCTCAATGTCTGCAAGTGCAAGTTACAATTCAGCAACTTCTAACAAAGTAGGAATTTATACCACAAATAACACAACAAAAATTTCTTACGCAGGTGCAATTTTAGGTGTTGCAAATAATATGGGAAATATATCTTATGTTAGCATTAATAATAATATCGCTTCAATGGCAGAAATTGGCGGATTAGTGTTCGGGAAAATAGGTGCAAATGTTAATGCTGAAATAATAGATATTGAATTGAATGAGTATCAGTTTGTAAGAGCAACTAAATATGGCGGTGTTATTGCTGGCGAAAATTGTGGAAATATTTCAAATGTAAACATCTCAGGTGTTACTATGTATGACTTCTTTAAAGTCTCGCCAATTTTGCCAATTGCTGTTGGCGGAGCCGTTGGGCTTATGTATACAGGTCAACTAAATAATATTAATTGTAGTGTTAACTTTAAATGGCAATCTGCAAGCCCGACCATTGTTGGTGGTATAGTTGGTGAAATGTTGGGCGGAAACATTAATAATACTGTGTTTGGCGGAGTAATTTCTGCTAATCATAATGCAGGATATGTTCCAACAACAGGTGCAATTGTTGGTGGTATAGTTGGTAGAATTTCTTATCAGCCGTTTGTGGCATTAAGCTCTACTTTAACGGCTTCTAACGCAACACTTTATAATTGCCGAACATTAGACACTTGTGATATTTCAGTTACTACTGATAGTGTTTACAGAATTTATGTTGGCGGGTTAGTTGGCCAAGCAATTAGCACTTATAGAACATATAAAGACAACAATGGAAACAACTTCACGGAAACTTCTAATATTATTAAATTAAATAGATGTACGAATTTAAGTGAAATTAGAATTAATTCAATCATTTTTGATGGAACAATGCAAACCTGTGTTGGTGGTCTTATAGGCGGTGTTTTTGCTGGTGCAAACGAAAGCTATCCTGGCGAAGTTATAATATATGATGAATTAACCGAGCAAACTAGCCTTGATTTATATGCGAGTTATTCTATATCTCAAGTCTATGTTAATATAAAAGATATGAAGGTTAATGGAATTGTTTCTTTGAAATATGGCGGTATTTTTGGTTGTGGTTATCCTGTTAAAGAAAGCACTATAATTTCAGGAGTTCCAGACAAAAAAATTAGCTTTGGGCAAATGTTGGAAGTCGCAGACAAAGAATTAACAGTGCCATATTATTTAGGGCAATATGAACTTGATAAAGATGGTAATTTGGTTTTAGATGAATACGGCAATCCAATTATAGTTGAGCGATGGCAAGAAAGTGGTTATTTAACTTTAATTCTTAATTTAGGTGATGAAAGTAATGCAATTAAACAGCAAAATCCATATAGTTATAGGTAATCATTTAATAAAATCAATAAGGAATAACTATATATTCTTTTGATTTTTTTGTTAAAAAATGGTATACTATATATAGGATAATATTTCAATTACAAAAGTTCAAAAAGGTAAAAATGAATAAAAAAGCAGGTTTCACAATTATATCCTTGTTATTAGTATTAGGAGTATTGGCTTTTAGTGTGTATATGATTATACAACCATTCGTCAAAAACAATTTTGACTTTATTTTGTCGGACACCAATCTTGACTTTTCAATTGATGCTGATGCTCTTTGGGCAAGTGATAATGACAAAAATTTTAAGACAGAAGCATCTAAAAACGGATTAGTTCACAATCATTGGGTTATGCCGGATATTGTGTTTTCATCTGATGAAGCAAAGCAAGCAACCTTATCTGTAACCATTGTCAATAGAAACTTGAAAAAGGGTATGCAAGTTAGGATTTCGGGAATTGCCTTTGACTCCGATCCATATTATAGGGAAGAACCTAGGTTTATTTCTAGTTTAACATTTGATGACGGCGTTAATCCATGTCAGACGACCCAGATAAATGCAGAGAATGAGAAGGGATTATCTAGAAGTATTCAGCCAAGCAAAAGCGAAGAGGAGCTTAGTAGCCTTACAATTACAATTGTATATGAATTATTGCGTGAAAAATTTGATTTCACATTTTCTCAAAATATAGTAGTTATTTTCGATACTGTCTAAAAAATTTATATACATATGTTCATATATACATAATAATGGAGAAACAATGATAAAATTTGGAACAAGTGGATTTAGGGGCATAGTGGGCGAAAGTTTCACGAAACAGAATATTCAAAAAATATGCTATGCACTTTGTGAAATTCTAAAACAAGAAAACAAAGTGGATAAAGTTATTAATGTAGGCTTTGATAATCGCTTTATGGGGAATATTTTTGCTAGGTGGGTTTGTGAAGTTTTTGCATTTAATGGGATTAAATGTAGGTTATTTCAACACCCAGTGCCATCTCCGTTAATTGCTTTCGAAACAAAAAATAATCACATAGGCATTCAAATAACGGCTAGTCATAATCATTATTATTATAACGGAGCGAAAATTTTCTTAGAGCAAGGCAGGGATAGTGATGATGAGTTTAATAATAAAATTGCAAAAATTGCCAATGAAGTGCAATTTTCTAAAATAAAAACATTAAGTTTTGAAGAAGCCATTAAGCAAGGTTTAATTGTTTCCGTGCAGGATATTGTTCCTTATTGTAAAAGCATTATTGAATTTGCAAATCCTAAGTCTTTCAAAAATAATAAAATTAAAGTTTTAATAAATGCTTTTCACGGTAGCACAGTTGAATGTATCGAATATATTTTTCAACAAATAGGTATTAAAAATTATGAAATTATGAAAGGGGAATTTGACCCATACTTTGAATATAAAGTTGCTTCGCCGTATATAAACAACTTAGATGACCAAGTGAAAAAGCTTAGAAATGAAAAGTTTGATGTTGGTTTTGCTCTTGATGCAGATGGCGACAGAGTTTCTGTTATAGATAAAGATGGCAAGGTTTATGATTGCAACTTTATTTCAGCAATTTTATATTACCATTTTATAAAAAACAAAAAAATAAAGGGCAATTTTGTGAAAAATAATGCCTTAACAGAATTAACCGCCAAAATAGCAGAACACTTTAAATTAAAATCATTTAATGCAAAGGTAGGCTTTAAAAACATTGCAAAACTTTTAATTAGCAAAGAAAATAACGCCATTATGGGTGCTGAAAGCAACGGTGTAGCAATTAGTCAGCATATTCCTTATAAAGACGGGCTTTTGACAATTGTTTTAATGTTAGAAATTCTTTCATTTGAAAACAAGAGCATAAAAGAGATTATTGAAAAAATAAAAGAGCAAGTAAATTATCCTTGCGAAGTTTTAGAATTTGCTTATCCACTTATAGATGATAAGAAGGCTTATATTATGAAAAAGATTTTTGTTGATAAATCTTTGCCTGAAACGCCTGACGAAATTATAAAAGTGGATTATGCAGACGGTTTTAAAATTTCTTATAAAAATGATTATTGGGGTGTTATTCGTTTTAGCGGTACCGAGAATGTGGTTAGAATTTTTGCTGAAATGAAAGATAAAAAAGAATGTTGTAAATATATTCGTATTTATGAAAATTTTATAGGTGTAGATAAACGACAAGTTTAATGCATACAATAAAAAAATTATTATACTTCGAAATAAAAAAAACATATGTAAAGTTGAAGTACATATGTTTTTTTATTTCGCAATTATTCGTTTGTTAATACTTTAACCAATAAAATTGATTAATAATCTTTACTTTTAATTTTCGCCGCTTTTCCTGTTAAGTTCCTTACATAATATAGTTTTGCTCTGCGTGGTTTGCCTCTTCGGGTAACTTCAACGCGGTCTATTAAAGGTGTATGCACCGGAAATGTTTTTTCAACACCTATTCCGTAAGACATTTTTCTTACTGTGAATGTTTCCCGTATGCTACCATTTCTCTTGGAAATTACAACACCTTCATATGCTTGGATTCTTTCCTTTCCGCCTTCTTTAATTTTGAAAAACACTTTAACCGTGTCTCCAATACGGATTTCAGGGGCGTCTTTGCGTTCATTTTCTTTTTCGATAATGTCAACTAAATTCACGACTTTCCCTCCTTATTTAATAGATGTTCATACCTCCAAGAGCAGCGGACCATCCTAACTTCCGTATAATAACACAAATGTTATTGAATTTCAACTCTTTTTTTAGATAATTAAATAATTGTTTTTTAACAGTTTTTAAAAAATTTAAATAATATTTTTAGATTAAAATTTTAATTTAGGGATTTTTGTATATGAATATTAGATAGTTTAAAACCAATAATTTGTTCAAGTTGCACAAATTTTAAAAAACTAAAAATTTTTGACATATCTAATTGACAATTACATAAAATGATTGTATATTGTTAGCACTGTCGACAAAAGAGTGCTAGCAATTGAGAGCGGTATATTAAATATTTAAGTTTGTTTAAATTTAGCATCTTAAAAAACAACATATAAACTATCTCATTAGAAGGAGAGCAAAGTGGCGGATAAACTTGGAGAGCGTAAACATCAAGTGCTTGTAGGTGCAATTGAAGATTTCATAAAAGATGCAAGCCCTATCACAAGTGGTGGCGTTAAAGAAAAGCATGTTCACGATATCAGCACAGCAACACTACGCAACGAGTTAAGTGCATTAGAAGCAATGGGCTATTTAAAACAGGTGCATACTTCGGGTGGGCGAGTGCCAACAATTTTGGGTTATCGTTATTATGTAAATGAACTATTGAAAAATATTAACTATGATGAACGAGCCTTAGATGATGTTAAAAAAGTTTTAGAAGGACGAACTAAATCTCTTACTGAGATAATTTCCGAACTTACAAGACTAATATCAAAGGCAGTAAATTATCCAACAGTTATTTATATGAATGGCTATGATAAATTAATAATAGAAGGCATAAGCATATATCCTTTGGTTGATAAACAAGCATTAATTTTAATTCAGACAGCTAATGGATATATTACTAACACAATAAATTCTTCGGCTAATTTAAAATCTTGTGAAGATGCTTCCAGCTATTTAACTAACAAGTTCTCTGGTAAGACAATAGGTGAAATGCTTGAAGGGCTGGAACAAAATCAAGAAATGATTGCTGAAATAGAAAACTTTAAATTGATAGTAGATAATTTAATTGAAGGCTTACGGAAAGTTTTAAATAACCATAATGTAAATATTCGCCACGAAGGCTCTGCTGATTTACTTGATGAGAGTGGTGAAACTTCTGAGCAAACTAAAAAAGTGTTAAAACTTTTAGACAACAAAGAAGAACTTGTTAAAGCAATGGAACTTGAAAAAGACCAAGATGATTTAACAGTTATGTTAGTTGAAGAAGATAAATATTCAGGCTGTGCAATGGTAAAAGCGCCATTATGTGTAAACGGTCAAGCAGTGGCCTCAATTGGTGTTTTAGGACCTCAAAGAATGAATTATGCTGGAATTGCATCTGCTCTTAAAGTTGTAATGAACGAACTAAATGGCAGACAATCAGACAACAAGAAAACAACAAAGCCAAATAAAAAAATAGATATGAGTAATTAAAAGTGCGAATATACGAATAGCAATTATAAAATAAAATCAATTTTAATTTAAATTTTAATATAGGAGATAATTTAAAATGGAAAATAATAAGTGTAGTTGTGGGGCAAGCCCTTGTAAAAACTGTGAGGAGTGCCAAGATAAAAAAGGTGAACAACAAGCTGAGGAAAACACAGGTAAATTTGCAACTAAAATTTTTTATAACAATAGTGAATTATTGAATTTTGTTACTAATCAAACAAAAGATTTAAAAAACACAAGAGAAAGAGCTTAAAGATTAATTGATACTTATTAAAAACTTTTTTCAAAATATTTAACTTAAATAAAAAGAATACTTATTTTAAAAAACTTTTAATTGATATTATAAAAGGAGAAAGATATGAAAGAGCCTAGGGAGAAAGATAATAAAGAGATGAAACAAAGAGATGAAAATATTTCTGAGAATATTTCAGAACTTGAAGAAAATGAAAAATCAAACCAAGAAGAAATCTGTAACTGTGATGAGCAGGGAGATTGTTGTTGTGATGAAGCTACTTGCAACTGCAATTTAAACGAAGATGATTGCGAATGTGAAGAATGCAACGAACTAGATAGTGAAAAACGAAAACAGTTTTATAAAACAGACTTAGAGCAAAAAGTTAAAGAATATCTTTACACGGCACGGCGCTTGCAAGCAGAATTTGATAATTATCGCAAAAAATCCGAACTCAAATTAAAGCAGGCTAGATTAGATGGGCAAATTCAAGCTATTAGTAAAATTTTGCCAGCCCTAGACAGCTTTGCTGGTGCTTCAAAAACAATTGCAGATAAAAAAGTTTTAGAGGGTGTTTGCTTAATAGAAGATCAGTTAGTATCAGCTTTAAAGAGTTTAGATGTTTCAAAAATAAAGGCAGTCGGCGAACAGTTCGACCCAAATTTGCATAATGCACTTGCTGTTGTTAAAGATAATTCAACAGGTGATAATATCATCACAGAAGAATATCTTTCGGGATATATTTTAAATGACAAAGTTATTCGTCATTCTCAAGTTATAGTGAATAAGAAGGAGGAAAATTAACTATGGGAAAAATTATAGGAATAGATTTAGGAACTACAAATTCATGTGTAGCAATAATGGAGGGTGGAAAGCCAACTGTTATTGCAAATGCTGAAGGAGACAGAACAACTCCGTCGGTTGTGGCTTTCACAAAGGACGGCGAAAGATTGGTTGGTATGGTTGCAAAAAGGCAAGCAATTACCAACTATGAAAATACCATTTCATCTATTAAAAGAGAAATGGGAACAAATCACAAATCAAAAATAAACGAAAAGGATTATTCACCGCAGGAAATTTCTGCTATGATTTTATCTAAATTGAAAGCAGATGCAGAAAGTTATTTGGGTTCAAAAGTAAGTCAAGCAGTTATAACCGTTCCAGCATATTTTAATGACAGTCAAAGACAAGCAACAAAAGATGCAGGAAAGATTGCTGGTTTGGAAGTACTTAGAATAATAAACGAGCCAACGGCGGCGGCTTTGGCTTATGGACTAGACAAAACAGAAAATAAAAATCAAAAAATATTAGTCTACGATTTAGGTGGCGGAACATTTGATGTTTCAATTCTAGAAATCGGAGACGGTGTTTTTGAAGTGCTTTCAACAAATGGTAATACAAAACTTGGCGGTGATGACTTTGATGATGTGATTATAAAATTGTTGATAGCTGAATTTAAAAAGACTGAAAATATTGACCTTGGCAAAGATAAACTTGCAATGCAAAGACTTAAAGAAGAAGCAGAGAAGGCAAAAATAGAGTTATCGGCAACACCAAAGACAAACATAAACATTCCTTTTATTACAGCTGATGCTAATGGACCGAAGCACTTGAACTTTGAACTGACAAGAGCAAAGTTTGATAGTATTACAGAGCATTTAATTAAAGAAACAATTACAAGTACGCAAAATGCTTTAAAAGATGCGAAGCTTCCAGCAACAGATATTGACAAAGTTATTCTAGTTGGTGGGTCAACTAGAATTCCCGCAGTAATTAATGCTGTTCAAAAATTTACTAAAAAAGAACCATTTAAGGGCATTAATCCTGATGAATGTGTTGCAGTTGGTGCGGCAATTCAGGCGGGAGTTCTTGGCGGAGAAATTAAAGATGTGTTATTATTAGATGTTACTCCGCTATCTTTGGGAATTGAAACTTTGGGTGGCGTGTTCACAAAATTAATTGAAAGAAACACAACAATTCCAACAAAGAAATCACAAGTATTTTCAACAGCGGTGGATAATCAACCGGGTGTAGACATACATGTGCTTCAAGGTGAAAGGGAATTCGCCGCTCAGAATAAGTCGCTTGGAAAATTTGGGTTGGTTGACATTCCTCCTGCACCAAGAGGTGTTCCACAAGTTGAGGTTACTTTTGACATAGACGCAAACGGTATTGTGCATGTTTCGGCGAAAGATTTAGGAACAGGCAAAGAACAAAGCATAACAATAACTGCTTCTAGCAATCTGAAAGATGAAGATATCGAAAAGGCAGTTAAAGAAGCTGAGGCGCATGCAGAAGAAGACAAGAAACGCAGAGAGCTTATTGAAGTTAAAAATCAGGGAGATAATTTAGTTTATTCCATTGAAAAAGTTATTAAAGAAAGTGGTGATAAAATTTCTGAAGAAGATAAGAAAAATCTTACTGAGGCAGTTGAAAAAGCAAAAAAAGATTTCGAAAGTGAAGATGTTGAAGTTGTTAGAAAAGCAATTGAAGAACTTTCAAATTCTTCAAACGAAGTAATGACAAAACTATATCAACAAGCAAGTGCCGAGAATGCAAGCAAAAATGACGACAAAGGCGATGATGATAAAGACAAAAAAGACGGCGACCCTGAAGTAGTGGTTGAATAACACTTTAACCGCTTGCGAAGTGGTAAAGTATTTTTAATAATAAAAAATTTTAAAAGACATAAAACAAGTTGCTAAAATTTTATTTAGGAAATAACAGAAAAGAACATAAGCAATTTAAAAAAATAAAAACACAAAGGTAAAAAATGGCTAATAAAGATTATTATGAAATTTTAGGGGTAGATAAAAAAGCAAGTGAGGATGAAATAAAATCGGCCTATCGTAAACTTGCAAAAAAGTATCATCCAGATGTTAATAAAGAGCCTTCGGCGGCGACTAAGTTTAAAGAAATAAATGAAGCTTATGAAGTTTTAGGCGATCAAAAAAAGCGGGATAATTACGACCAATATGGTTCTGCTGAGGGAGCTCCGAACTTTAACGACTTTTTCGGTGGAGGAGGTGGCTTCTCAGGAAACTTTTCAGGTGGCTTTTCTGATATTTTCTCTGATATTTTTTCAGCTTTCGGCGGTGGTGGCGGAAAGACTCGCATTATGGAAAAGGGCGAAGATATCAACTTGCAAATGACAATTAGTTTTGAAGAAGCGGCATTCGGCTGTTCAAAGCAAATTATCATAAACAGAAATGAAAAATGTGGGCAATGTAATGGCACAGGTGCAAAAGATGGCAAAGAATTTTCAACTTGTAATGAATGTCAAGGCTCTGGAAGAGTTCGATATACTCAGAATACATTATTCGGAACAACTATAAGAGAAGGTGTATGTAAATCTTGTAACGGAAGCGGTAAGATAATAAAGCAAAAATGTGGCACTTGTAGCGGTCGGGGATATAGTAAAAACAAGTCAACTATTACAATTAATGTTCCCGCAGGCATTGACAACGACCAAATTTTAAAAATGCAAGGGCAGGGCAACGCTCCAGCGCGTGAAGGCATAAACGGAGATTTAAATATAAAAATAAATGTTTTACCGCATAAGGTTTTGGTAAGAAAGGGCATTGACATTACACTAGATTTATATTTACCTTACACAACTTTAATTTTAGGTGGCAAAGTTGATATTCCAATAGTCGGAGGGTTATATGAGCTTACAATTTCTGAACTAACGCAAAGCGGTACGGTAATGCGACTAAAAAACAAAGGTATAAAAATGCTAAAACGAGAAGCATTCGGTGATATGCTAATAATAGTTAAAGCCGAATTTCCAAAGGTGCTAGACAAAAAAACCAAAGAAATTATAAAATCACTTCAAAAAGAAAATA
Organism: Clostridia bacterium; assembly: GCA_028708805.1. Taxonomy (GTDB): domain Bacteria; phylum Bacillota; class Clostridia; order Christensenellales; family UBA1242; genus UBA5489. The sequence continues at coordinate 19,415 of JAQVYC010000013.1, forward strand.
CCGATAACCTATTTCCAAAATATAAAAAGTTTAATGATAGCAAAAAATAGTTTTAGTTTAATAATTAGCCTTTCTTTTCGATAAAATGTGAAATAAATTATAAAAAAACTCTTAAAAGTTGTAATAATTGTTATAGAATAATCATCTATGATAATTAAAAGCGAAAATTTAAGAGTTTTTTATTTGCTTATTTTATAGTTGAATTTTTTCCAAAATTGTTATCATTTTAATTTATATTGAAATTGAAAGATAAATGTGTTACATTTTAATAAAGGATTTTTGTTTTTATGAGAAGATTTTTTATTGAGAAAGAAAACATATTAAACCAAACGGTTAAAATAGCTGGTGAAGAGTTTAATCATTTAAGCAAAGTTTTAAGGCTGAAAGAAGGGGGTGAAATTATTTGTATAGTTGGTGATGGCTTTAATTATCATTGCCAAATTGTTGGCATAGATAAAAAAGAAGCACAAGCTAAAATTTTAAATAAAACAAAAAATTTGAGCGATCCTAAAATTATTATAGATGTGTTTCAAGGAATCCCGAAAGGCGAAAAAATTAATTTTGTTGTTCAAAAATTAACTGAACTAGGTGCTAACAATGTAACATTTTTCGAAAGTGATTTTACAATTGCAAAGGGCAATACTGATAAATTAATTAAATTAAATAGAATTGCCAAAGAAGCATGTAAGCAATGCAGGCGGTCGAAGCCTCTTGAATTAAAGCCTTTTATTCGGCTAAAAAATATTGAGAACTTTTTAAACGAATATGATATGATTCTTTATTTATATGAGAACGCAGATGAGAACAACAATATATCAAATTTAGTAGAAAGTATTAGAAATTGCAAAAAAGTTGCCGTTGTTGTAGGTGCGGAAGGCGGGTTCTCTTTAAAAGAAAATGTGTTTTTAGGCAAATTAAACCTTACACAAATTTCTTTGGGAGAAAGGATTTTAAGAACTGAAACCGCTTGTATTGCCGTAGTTGGCTTTATAAGTTTATTGACAAACAATTAATGTTTATGGTTAAAAGGAGAAGCAATTATTGCTTATGAAATATGTAATTATAACTTTGGGTTGCAAAGTTAATCAATACGAAAGTGATGCCCTTGTAGAAATGCTCCAAAGCAGTGGCAATCAGGTAAGCCAGAAATTAGAGTTTGCAGATGTTTACATATTAAATTCCTGTGCAGTAACAAATGAAGCAGAACGAAAATCTAGACAAATGATTGCTAAATTTAATAGACTGAATCCAAAGGCAAAAATTTTTGTTTGTGGCTGTGCTTCTCAAAAAGACAATGAACAATTTAAATCGCTTAATAATGTAAAGTTTATAATGGGAAATGCCAATAAATTAAAAATATTAGAAAAAATAAATAAAAAGGGAAAATTGATTGAAAAACTTCCTGACTTTTACGAAAATATTTCAATAACCAATTCAAGCAACCAAAGGGCATTTGTTAAAATTCAAGATGGATGTAATAAGTTTTGTTCTTATTGTATTATTCCTTATCTTCGGGGAAAGAGCAGGTCGAGAGATATCGTTAGTATTTTAAATGAAGTTAGTAGGTTAGCCGAAAACGGCATTAAAGAAGTTGTTTTAACGGGAATTGATATTTCTGATTATCAAATTGACAACAAGCCTGCAATTATAGAATTACTTAAACAACTTGATAATTTTAATGTTAGAGTAAGAATGAGTTCTATGGAAGTTGGATTAATTACAGATGAATTTTTAAAGAACTTAAAGAAAATTAAACTGTTTTGCCCACATTTTCATTTGTCTATGCAAAGTGGAAGCACTGGCGTTTTAAAAAGAATGAACCGAAGATACACGAGCCAAGATTTCATAAATGCTGTAAAAAAAATTAGGAGATATTTTAATAATTGTGCAATTACAACTGATATAATTGTTGGTTTTCCCGGGGAAACAGATAAGGAATTTAATGAAACTATTGAAACGGTTAAGAAAATCAAGTTTGCTTATATGCACATATTCCCATATTCTCGTAGAAGTGGCACGGCGGTGGATAAGCTTCTATCTTTGAAAGTCAATAAAGATTATTTTTTAGTTGATAGCAAAGTTAAAAAAAGTAGAGTTAATGAACTGCAAAATTTAAATCAAGAATTTTCAATAAATTTCAACAGAAATCAAATAAGAAAAATTCACGAAGTTATAGTGGAAGAACTTCACGATGATTTTTATACCGGACATTCAAGAAATTATACAAAAGTGTATATAAAAAATAATAATGCTCAATTAAAAAATAAAGTTGTAAAAGTGAAAGTGGTTTCGGTTTATAAAGACGGCGTAATTGGAGAAATTATTTCGGAAGTTAGATGAGATAAAAAACCGAACAGGATAGTTTGTTATTTTAAAAAGTCTGTTCTAAAATAATTGATTTTTCAATATACTGCAACATTTATTTTAACAACAATAAAAAAACAATTGGCAAAAAGGTTGACATTTTCATATTTTGTTATATAATAACATTCACTATATATAAACAAAAAGGTGGTGATTTGGTTGTCGACTGTAAAAGTTGGGGAAAATGAAAACTTAGAAAGTGCACTGAAACGCTTTAAAAGAAAATGCCAAAAAGATGGCATCATTGGCGATATCAGAAAAAAAGTTGCTTATGATAAGCCTAGTGTCGCTAAAAAGAAGAAAAGAGAAGCTGCCAGAAAAAAAGCAAGAAAACATATGTAAAAAAATAAACTCGTTTAGAACGAGTTATATTTTTTATTTGTATTAAAAACAAATCACTAATTTATAAAAAATAAAGGTATTTTAAATTTTATGTCGAATTAATCATTTAATAGACATTTTTCTTTGATAAGGATAAAAATGAAAGAAAGTTCCTCCTATGGTCATGAGTTTATAGAAAAACTAAAAAACGCAAATGACATTGTTTCTGTTATTTCTAAACATATTAGGCTAGATAAAAAAGGTAAAAATTTTTGGGCATGTTGTCCGTTTCACAATGAAAACGCTCCCTCATTTTGTGTAAACGAATATGAGCAGATTTATCATTGCTTTGGTTGCGGAGAGTCTGGTGATGTTATAACTTTTTTGCGTAAATATGAAAATCTAGATTTTATGGATGCTGTTAAAGTTTTAGCAGACTCTGCGGGAATGAAACTTCCTAAGCTTAAAGATGATGACCAATATTTAAAAACCAAAAAGATGAAAGACCGAAGTTTGAATATTTTAAATTTAGCGAAAGAGTTTTATAAAGCAAACTTATATAAGAAAGAAGCAAAATTGGCTCAGGATTATATAAAAAATCGCTCTTTATCTAAAAATGAACTAGATAATTTTGAGTTGGGGGCGAGCTTAAATTATTATGATATTGTAAATAAATTAAAAGAAAAAGGTTTTTCAGATAAGGAATTAAAGGAGTCGGGCGTTTGCGAAATTGGGAAAAACGGGAAAGCATATGATTTTCTTTCCGAAAGATTAATATTTCCGATAATTAACGCTCAAAATGATTGCATTGGATTTAGTGGCAGAGACTTAAAAAATTCAGGCACGATGAAATACAAAAACACATCAGCAACTTTGCTGTTTGATAAAAGTAAGGTTGTTTATGGAATTAATTTAATAAAAAAACATAAGCAGGAATCTCAGAAGCTAGCATTAAATTACATAATTTTAGTGGAAGGGCAGTTTGATGTAATCTCAATGCATAAATCAGGTTTTAAAAACACGGTCGCTTGTTTAGGGACGGCAATCACAAAAGACCACATTCGAGATTTAAAACGATTTACAAACGCAATTGTGCTTTGCTTAGATGGCGATGAGGCAGGGCAAAAAGCGACTATCCGAGCAATTGAGAATTTGAACAGTTCAGACTTAACTATTAAGGTTGTGAGGCTTCCTGATAATTTAGACCCCGATGATTTTATAAAAAAATATGGTGCAAAAGAATTACAAAAATTGATTGATGAGGCAATTTCGCCGATTCAATTTAGAATTCTATTCGCTAAACGAAAATTTAGTCTTAACAAAGCAGATGAAAAGGCAAAGTTTATTAAAGATGCCTTGAAAATAATTGCAGAACTGGAATCTCAGGCAGAGCAAGAAATATATTTAAAAGAACTTAAAGATATAACGGGTATATCAATAGATATTTTGCGTAGAGATTTGAGAGCAGAAAAAAAGCCCTTAAACTTTAAAGAAGAAAAGTCTGTTGAAGAAGTACCAGAGCTAGATGCTAAAACTAGGGCTTGTCAATATATAATGGCTTCTAAATTACATCATAAAGATTTTGCCCGTCTACCTCAAAACTTTATAAGTCATATAAATAATCCAGATTATAAAAAGTTGCTAGAACTAATAAAAGCAAAAGAAGATAAAAATGAGAAATTTTTTATGTCATCAATTTTCGATGAGTTTGATGTAGAGAACAATAAAAACATAAAGGCATTAATAAATTTTAATTTTGAAATTATTGAAAATCCGCAACAGTATTTTAATCAATGCCTGTGGCTAATAATTGAAAATTATTTAAAGTTTAAAAAAAGCCTGTTAAGTAAACAATATTCAAATGAAAGAGATGCGGAAAAAAAGACCGATATTCTAAAAGAGATAAGTATTATAGACAATAAACTAAAGAATAAAAATTTAGAGGAGTTATAAATCCATGGATGAAAAGTTGGAAATTGAAATTAAGAAAATAATAGATATGGGAAATAAAAAAGGGTCATTAAATGAAGATGACATTTATTTTAGGTTGCTTAAATATGAGACCACTGCTACCGAAATGGAAGAAATTATTAAAAGGATAGAAGAATTAGGAATTAGAATTATTAAACCTGTGGAAAGCGATTCTGGAAACTTAAATGTGGATGATTCAAAAATAACTATAAATGACCCCGTAAAAGTATATTTAAAGGATATAGGGAAAACTCCGCTATTAACCGCCGAAGAAGAATTGGATTTGGCTGAAAGAGTGAGCAAGGGCGAGGAATGGGCAAGGCAAAAACTTTCGGAAAGCAATTTAAGGCTGGTGGTGAGCATTGCTAAAAGATATATGGCTAGGTCAAATATGCAGTTTCTAGATTTGATTCAGGAAGGCAATATGGGTCTTTTGAAGGCTGTTGAAAAATTTGATTACACAAAAGGTTTTAGATTTTCAACTTATGCTACTTGGTGGATAAGGCAAGCAATAACAAGGGCAATGGCGGACCAAGCAAGAACAATAAGAATCCCCGTGCATATGGTAGAAACCATTCATAAGTTAACTAGAACAACCAAGGCATTACTTCAAAAATTAGGTAGAGACCCAAGCCTTGCGGAACTATCTGAGGCAATGAATATAAGTGAAGAGAAGGTTGCTGACATTCAAAGAATTTCTTTAAATCCGATTTCGCTGGAAAATCCAGTAGGTGAGGAAGAAGATAGTAAAATTGCCGATTTTATTGAAGATGAAACAATAAAATCCCCAGTGGAATGCACAAGTGAGAAAATGTTAAAAGAACAACTATCCACAATTATTGAAACATTAACCCCAAGGGAACAAAAAGTTATAAAGCTTAGATATGGCTTAGATGATGGTCATACTAGAACTTTGGAAGAAGTCGGAAAAGAATTCAAGGTTACAAGAGAGAGAATTCGTCAAATTGAAGCAAAGGCGCTTCGAAAGTTGCGTCATCCTAACCGTGCCAAAAAACTAGTAGATTATGTTGATTAAGTAAAGTATAAAAATTAAAGAGTTAAAAGAAATAAATAAGGGCTTATAAAAGTTTGAGCAAAACAATCTAATTCATATGCTTTATTGACAAAAGTTGCTAAATGCTTTAATATATGTTAAAGATGTAATATGAACATATCAGCATGAAAGGAAATGTAACATATTGAAATAAAAGGAAAATTATGAATATTGACAAAATACTAGAATATCAAAAAAAAGACTTAGAAATTGTAAAGCTAACGCACACTTTGGTTGATAGCCCTAATAGAAAAGCAATTAATCAAATTTTAAACATTGTTAAAGAAACGCAATATGCTTCCTCGGCTTTGGAAAGTGAGGCGGAAGGAGTTTTGGTTCAGTTTAATAATTTAAAAAAGACATATGATGATAATGTTAATTCCTTTATAACATTAACTAAAAAAAGCGTTGAAAACATTTCTGAATCTGAAATGAGCGGGGTTATGAATTTAATAAATGTTATGTCGTCCAATCTTAATATTTTAGAAAAGAAGTTGTTAGGACTTGCCGAAAAGGTTAACTCAATTCTATCTAATTATGAAGAAGCAAAAAAGAAATATGAAATGGCTCGTAAGAAACATTCGGAAATAAAAACAAAGTATGAAAAAGAAAAAAGCTTGTTACAACCGAAAATTTCAGCATTTGAAGCTGAGCTTAAAGCAATGGAAAAAAGTGTTGATGTTAAACTACTAACGAAATATAAAGAAAAAAGACAAGATAAAATTTTTCCTATTTTTGTAAAATTCTCATCAGATGCTTGCGGTGGTTGCAGAATGGAATTGCCATATGCTCAAATTGAAAAATTGAAAAAAGAAGGCATTATTGAATGCGAGAATTGCCATAGATATATGTTTATGCCTTAATTAAAGAAATATAATTATTAATTTATTTGCAAAAATTCTTTTGATTTAACTCTTTTGAACTAATCTTCAAAGCTAAAAGCAAGAGGATTTTTTTATTTGAAAAGCAGCAGAAAGCTAAGCAAAAAAAATCAGCCGTAGTTAATCTGGTTGGATAAAAAATTTCACTTGGAAAAAGTTATGATATTGAACATTTGTAATAAAAAAATACTTTCCTTATATAGAAAAGTATTAGAGAAAAATCGTGCTTATTATTTAGGCAAAATTGTTTTTAAAACATGCAACTCTTTTATTAAACAAATCTAAACCCATTAATTGCAAAAGTGAATATAAATCAGGACCATCTTTTTTACCTGTTAAAATTATTCGAAGCAAGGCACACATGTCTGCAATGGAACCCTCGTATTCAGAAGGGTTCTTTTTATATTCTTTTATATCACAGCAATAGTTAAGTTGAGAAGCTAGTTCTTTAATCTGATTAAACCATTGTGTTTGGTCAAATGAAAAATCTATTATTTTTTTATATTTGTCTATAAAAATATTGGCTTTTTGTTCGCTTAAAAACTCGTCAAGTTCATAATCTTCAATGGCGTTTGAAGGTTTATAAAGATAACTTAAATTTAGCGTTAAGTCTTGCCATTTTGCAATATCTTTGCGTGGTCGCTTTTGATTGCCTTTCCATAAAGGAATACTTTTTTTAAATACTTCTTCATTATTTTGAATATAATCATAAAATTCTGGCTCATATTTTTCTGACCATGTTTTTATTCGGTTCAAGCATTCTTCTTCGGTAAAATTTGAAATGATATTTTTAGAAACACTATTTAGTTTTATTAAATCAAACAAAGCGCCTGCTTTTGGAAGATTTGAAATTTTAAATTTAAAATCAATTAAATTGGCAAGTGGATTATTTTTTCTCCAATCTTCAAAGCTCGAATTCGCTATGTTCATTAAATAATCTAAAACACTTTCTATTGGGTAACCTAATTCATTATAATATGAAACAATTGCTTCGGAATCTTTTCGCTTACTTAATTTGCGTTTAGAATTTCCATCATTTTTCATAATCGGAGCAATGTGTATGTAGTTCGGTAATGCAAAACCAATAGCTCTAAACAACTGTTCGTGAACGGGATAAGATGAAAGCCATTCATCGCCACGAATAACATGTGTAGTTCTCATAAAGTGGTCATCGACTATGTGTGCAAAGTGATATGTGGGCAATCCACCTGATTTCAATATGATTGTATCAGACTGATTTGTAGGGAATTCAATTTTACCTTTTACTAAATCGTTGCATATGGCGGTTGGGGTTTTATCTAAAAATGAATTATATCTTATAACAAAGGTTTCGCCTCGGTTTAATTTTTCTTTAATTGTTTCAAGGGTTAAATCTCGGCATTTTGCGAATTTGCCATAATAACCAATGGCTTCTTTATGTTGTTCTTGTAAAATTCTATTTTGGTCCAACTCTTCTGTTGTGCAAAAACACGGATAAGCCAAGCCGTGACTTACTAATTCTTTTGCGCAAGTTTGATATATCCGCTTTCGTTTGCTTTGATGGTACGGTCCGTATTCGCCTAATTCTTTGTTTTCATCAATTGCCCCTTCATCAAAAATTATTTTATAATCTTTTAATGTATTAATAATCTGGCTTACACCGCCTTCAACTTCACGCTTTTTGTCTGTATCTTCAATACGAAGATAAAAAACTCCGTCACTTTGTTTAGCCAAAGTAGACGAAATTAAGGAAACATAAAGGCTACCAATATGCAAAAATCCTGTTGGGCTAGGGGCAAAGCGAGTAACGCAAGCTTCTTTTTTTAAGTTGCGAATAGGAAATTCTTTTTCTAAATCTGCAATCGTACCATTAACCGAGGGAAAAAGTAATTCGGCTATATCTTTATAATTCATAAAATTTTACCTCACTAATTCTTTAAAAACTATAACATTTAGTATAAATTTGTCAAGAAAATTTTAACAACAAAGAATAAAAAGCCAACTTTGAGTTCTTTTATTTTGATTTTTTTTAAAAGATTAAGGAGGTTTTTAAGTCAAAAATTTAAGAAATACATCAAAAGTTAGATTATTTTTAAAACACACGGCGGGGTGTTTGTGAAATTCTTAAAAAATATTAAATATTTTGTAAAATCTTTAAAAAAAGGGTTGACATTGGTTTGACCGCATGATATCATTACCTCGTTACTCTGCAAAAGAAGCCGAATTGGCTTGTTGCAAAGTAATCAAAAAAACAGAACATTGAAAATTGCATATTGATAAAATATCAAATATCAGTATATTGAGTAATGTATATTCTTTAATTATATTCAATTACGCTGAGTTTAATCTTATAAAAATATCAAGCGAAAATGCTAAGAATCCGATTAAGTTACAAAGAGCATATGGAGGATGCCTTGGCACTAGGCGCCGATGAAGGACGTGACTAGCTGCGATAAGCTACGGGGAGTTGCTAATGAACTATGAGCCGTAGATTTCCGAATGTGGAAACACACTACCATTAATACGGTAGTATCATAGCACGAATAAAATAGTGTTATGAGGGGAACCCGGGGAACTGAAACATCTTAGTACCCGGAGGAAAAGAAAGTAAATAACGATTGCGTTAGTAGTGGCGAGCGAACGCGCAAGAGCCCAAACCTAATCTAGTAATAGTTTAGGGGTTAGGACCTCAACAAAGACCGTTTTAACATAGAAGAACATTTCTGGAAAGTTAGACGATACAGGGTAATAGTCCCGTATTCGAAATGTTGAAAAGGTTTAGAGGTATCCAGAGTAGCACAGGACACGTGTAATCCGGTGTGAATGAGCGAGGACCATCTCGTAAGGCTAAATACGACCTAGTGACCGATAGCGCACAGTACCGTGAGGGAACGGTGAAAAGAACCCCGGGAGGGGAGTGAAATAGAACCTGAAACCGTATGTTTACAATCAGAGAAAGCGAAAGCGATCTCGTACTTTTTGTAGAACGGGCCGGCGAGTTACTTATTATAGCGAGGTTAAGTGATTAAGTCACGGAGCCGAAGCGAAAGCGAGTCTGAAAATGGCGATTTAGTTTTAATAAGTAGACCCGAAACCAGATGATCTATCCATGAGCAGGATGAAACGGTGGTAACACACCGCGGAGGTCCGAACCCACGCCTGTTGAAATATGCGGGGATGACTTGTGGATAGCGGAGAAATTCTAATCGAATCTGGAGATAGCTGGTTTTCCTCGAAATAGCTTTAAGGCTAGCCTTTGCTATAGAGATTACCGGGGGTAGAGCACTGAATAGGCTAGGGGGTTTCGCGACCTACCAAACCTTATCAAACTTCGAATACCGGATAATTACTGGCAGGGAGTTAGGCAGTGGGAGATAATTTTCATTGCCGAGACGGAAACAACCGAGATCTACAACTAAGGTCCCAAAGTATAGGTTAAGTGGAAAAGGATGTGAAATTGCTAAAACAACCAGGACGTTGGCTTAGAAGCAGCCACTCATTCAAAGAGTGCGTAATAGCTCACTGGTCGAGTGATTTTGCGCCAAAAATTCAACGGGGCTAAAACCTATCACCGAAGTTTAGGGATTTATTCATCAGAATAAATCGGTAGAGGAACAATGATTACGGGCTGAAGCCAGACTGTAAGGTCTGGTGGACTGTAATCAAGAGAGAATGCCGGCATGAGTAGCGAGAGTGTGGTGAGAATCCACACCGTCGAAAGTCTAAGGTTTCCTGGGGAAGGCTTGTCCACCCAGGGTAAGTCGGGATCTAAGCTGAGGCCGAAAGGCGTAGGCGATGACCAACTGGTAGATATTCCAGTACCACCAATAGCCGACAAAGAGCCGATGCAGTGACACAGTAGGATAGCGGGAACACGATGATGGAAAGTCGTGGCCAAATCATGAGGGGTCAAAATAGTGAAGTACGTTTTGAGCGAACCCTGGGTGATGATGGGGAGTGAAATTTAGTAACGAAGTCCGTGAATTCACACTGGCGAGAAAAGCTGCTAGGTAGGCTATAGGTGCCCGTACCACAAACCGACACAGGTGGACGATGAGAGAATCATAAGACGAACGGGATAACCCTTGTTAAGGAACTCGGCAAAATGACCCCGTAACTTCGGGAGAAGGGGTGCCAATTGAAAGGTTGGCCACAGTAAAACGGCCCAAGCAACTGTTTACCAAAAACACAGGTCTCTGCTAAATCGTAAGATGAAGTATAGGGGCTGACGCCTGCCCGGTGCTGGAAGGTTAAGAGGAGAGGTTAGCTTTTTTTAGCGAAGCTTTGAATTTAAGCCCCAGTGAACGGCGGCCGTAACTATAACGGTCCTAAGGTAGCGAAATTCCTTGTCAGGTAAGTTCTGACCCGCATGAATGGCGTAATGATTTGGGCACTGTCTCAACAAGGGACCCGGCGAAATTGAATTATGCGTGAAGATGCGCATTACCCGCGACTAGACGAGAAGACCCCGTAGAGCTTTACTGTAATTTGACATTGAGTTTCGAAATTTATTGTACAGGATAAGTGGGAGGCTATGAAATGCTGGCGTTAGCTGGCATGGAGCCGATGTTGGGATACCACTCTTTAACTTTTGAGATTCTAACGCTAGTCAGTAATCCTGCTAGCGGACAGTGTCTGATGGACAGTTTGACTGGGGCGGTCGCCTCCTAAAGAGTAACGGAGGCGCCCAAAGGTTCCCTCAGGATGGTTGGAAACCATCTTCACAGAGTGTAAAGGCATAAGGGAGCTTAACTGCGACACCTACAAGTGGAGCAGATGCGAAAGCAGGGCTTAGTGATCCGGCGGTAGAGTATGGAATTGCCGTCGCTTAACGGATAAAAGTTACCTCGGGGATAACAGGCTTATCTCTCCCAAGAGTTCACATCGACGGGGAGGTTTGGCACCTCGATGTCGGCTCGTCACATCCTGGGGCTGTAGTAGGTCCCAAGGGTTCGGCTGTTCGCCGATTAAAGTGGCACATGAGCTGGGTTCAAAACGTCGTGAGACAGTTTGGTCTCTATCTATCGTGGGCGTAGGATATTTGAGAGGGCTTGCTCCTAGTACGAGAGGACCGGAGTGAACATACCAATGGTGCACCTGTTGTTACGCCAGTAGCATAGCAGGGTAGCTAAGTATGGAAGGGATAAATGCTGAAAGCATCTAAGCGTGAAGCCTGCCTCAAGATTAGATATCCCATAACATTAAGTTAGTAAGACCCCTTGAAGACAACAAGGTTGATAGGTCGGAGGTGGAAGTACAGTAATGTATGTAGCTGACCGATACTAATAGGTCGAGGACTTATTCAAATAGAACGCAAAAATGCGTTACTTAGCATCTTAACGCTTGATTTTTTTAAGATAAGATATTTAAAATATGCAATTTAATTGAACTGTTATTAATTTGACAATTACGAATTTAGTCTTTTATAAAGATTAAAAGAGAAATTATAGATAATAAATATTGAGTGAGTAATCAGGAAATATTATTATACAATACCCAGTGACGATAGAGAAAAGGTCCCACCTGTTCCCATCTCGAACACAGAAGTTAAGCTTTTCTTCGCCGACAATACTTGACTGGTAACGGTCCGGGAAGATAGGACATTGCTGGGTTACAAAAGAAGAAGCACCGCAAGGTGCTTTTTTTTTGCATAAAACATAAGATTAAAATAATTATGAAACAAAGATAGAACATTACAATACAAATTCAGATGTAGAAGAATTGATGGTAGTGATATGAAAAAATTGAAAAAAATAGGAATAAATTCTTATATAATTTTTAAAAGCTAGGCTTAAAAT
>JAQVYC010000014.1:0-24204 GCA_028708805.1 Clostridia bacterium
AAACATAATCATCTAAACTTAAATTTTAGTATTAGCTTGCGAACAAATTTTTATAAATTTAAAAAATCAACTTTCTATTGACTATTAAAAAACCACCAAAATGAATTTGGTGGCTTTCTTTTAGATTGATAATTTGTTTTTTTAATTTGTTTTTAACTATAAACTTAAAGTTGTTTGATTTATTCGGTAATTTCGCCAATTAAGTCAAAAGTTGTTAAAGTATAATTATCATTACTTACTGATGTTACTGTAACGGTTACTGTTATTTCATCTCCAACTTCTGCGCTGCTATAAACTGCTGTTACTGTTAATGTTACGGTATCACCTTCTACAACATTAGTTAATGTATAATGTTCAGCTGTTACTGTTGCATCTGTTGTTCCATCATATGCTTTTGTAATTGCTGGTGCATCAGCTTTTGCTGCCACGGTTATTTCTCTAGCTGTTATTGTTGCATCATAAACAAGTCCTTCATCTTCAATAATATAATTATCGTTATTTGATGTGAAACCTGTAACGGTTACTGTTTCTGCTGTAACTACATTTTTGTCGCTATAAGTTGCCGTATATCCAAGTGTAACTGTATCGCCTTCTATAATGCCTGTAATATCATAATGAGAAGCTGTTATTAAACTTGTTGCATCTGTTGTTCCGTCATAGGTTTTTGTAATTTCTGGTGCATCGGCTGCTTTTGCCACTGTTAAGGTTTTAGTTGTAATTGTTCCATCTATTTCAAAACCTGTTGTTGTTAAGTTATAGTTAGTGTTATCTATGCTTAAACCTGTAACATTAACTGTTGCTGCTATAACATTAGCACTATCAAATGCTGCTGTTGTGAATGTTAGTGTTGCAGTGTCTTCTCCTATCAAACCAACAAATTCATATTTTTCTGGTGTTATTAAACTTGTTGCATCTGTTGTTCCGTCATAGGTTTTTGTTACTGACGCTTCGGCTACTGCCACTACGGTTAAGTCTTTAGCTGTAATCGTTCCAGCTATTGCAAAGCTTTCTGTTGTTAAATTATAGTTAGTGTTATCTATGCTTAAACCTGTAACTGTAATTGTTTTATCAGTTCCAACATTTTCATCATTAAATGTTGCTGTAAAGCCTGCATTTAATGTAAGTTCTTCCGTTCCCACCAAACCAGTAAATTCATAATGGTCTGTTGTTACTGTTGCAGTGTTATTTCCGTCATATTCTTTTATTATGCTTGTATCAGCTTTAGCTGCCACGGTTAAGTCTTTAGCTGTAATCGTTCCAGCTATTTCAAAGCTTTCTGTTATTAAATTATAGTTAGTGTTATCTATGCTTAAACCTGTAACATTAACTGTTTCTGCTGTAACATTAGCACTATCAAATTCTGCTGTGAATGTTAGTGTTGCAGTGTCTTCTCCTATCAAACCAACAAATTCATATTTTTCTGGTGTTATTAAACTTGTTGCATCTGTTGTTCCGTCATAGGTTTTTGTTACTGACGCTTCGGCTACTGCCACTACGGTTAAGTTTTTAGCAGTAATCTGAAATTCTGTTGTAACAGTTCCTTTGAAGTCGCCTTTGCCTTTAATAGTAACAATAGCAGTTCCAGCTTCTGTGTTGTTTGAATATGAAACAATATAATCATCTGCTGTTAATGTTTCCGTACCAACTACAATTGATTCTATTTCTGCAATAATTTCTGAACCTGTATATTCATATTCACTTTCAACTAATACAATCCCAGTATTTTCAGCTGTCATTTCAGTATCACCACCGGTAATTGTAAATGTTGTAGTAGCAGTACCCATAACATTAGTATTTTTACCTGTGATTGTAATTGTTGCTGTACCTGGATTTGTGTTATCTGTGTAAGCCACATTGTACTCTGTTGAAGGTATAGTAATCTCACCAACAACTACACTCACTGCTGGCTCTATTGCTTCACTTGTGTATTCAAAAGAAGCTCCTTGAAGTGTGATTGTAACCCCCTCTGTTGCAAGATTTAATTTCTCAATTTCGAAATTAATAGCCTTTGTGCCAGTATAGCCATCCTTACCGGTAACTGTAACAGAAGCTTCTTCGCCAACATTTATGTTGTTAGCATATGTAACTGTGTAATATTTAGCATCTATTACTTTTGTGCCTATTTTTACTTCTACACTTGGTTTTTTCTCGGTGCCGTCATAAGTTGTAGTTAAATATTCTATTTCTAATGTTGAAGATGATAGAACTGTTACTTCACCGCAACCGCAACCGACAAACAAAAAAGTGCATGGTACTAATACCAAAGTTAGCATTAGTGCTTTAAAAAATTTGTTCATTTTATTCTCCTTTATTTTAAATATATAAGTTTTTTGCCCTACTATTAGTGTTATTTAATTATATATCTATATTTTTAACAAGTCAAGCAAAATTATAAGTTTTTTTTCGAAATTTGGTTTTATTTGTACAAAACAGCATAAAAAAAACATACTTTCTTTAATGAAAGTATGCAATTGACTTACTTAAAATAATTTATCTCTCTAACGCTTTTCCCTCACTCAAAAGAGATTTAATCTGAGATATTCCCGTTTCGGGGTTTTTAAAATTAATTATTTTCATTCCTAAATTTTGGGCAGTTTTAGTGTTTTCTTTTATATCATCTATAAAAAGAGTTTCGAGTGGATTTAAGTCATATTTGTTTAACAAAAATTGATAAATTTTATGTGTTGGCTTTTTTACACCTACTTCATAAGAAAACACAGCACCGTTTAAATGTTCTTCTACATTGTGCAAGGTTCTAAAATAATCTGCCATATCCTTATTCATATTAGATAAAATGTATATGTTATAATTTTTATTTTTTAATTCTTTTAAAAGATTGAAGGTATCATCGTTAGGTGGCATAATCTGACGCCAGAATTCTCTTGTAAAGACTTGATTTATCTCGGTTCTATTCTCTGGGTAATTTTTTAACAATAATTTTAAAAAAGCTCTTCTGCTCATTTTTCCGTCTAAATATTGCCCGCCTAATTCACTTTTTAATATGTTTTTTATTTCTTCTTTTACATTATAAGACCAATTAAAAACATCTAAGCATCCTGTTAATTCTGTTTTTAACAATACACCATTTACATCAAAAACAATGTTTTTTATCATTAGAACCTCCGATTTAACTTAACATTTCAACTGCAAAAAGTCAAGAATTAAGAACTGAAACTGATTTTTGCAATAGATAAATTATTCTTTGCCATCAGCTTAATAAGGATTAAATCTCTTATATGTGAGTTGTTTAGCTCAAATTAAGCAATTTTAAATTATTAACTATTTTCTAAAATTTCGTTTTTATTTAATACTATATTTAAATGCTTTTGAATATCTGATAAATTTGCCTCTGACCCTTGTTTATTCATTATGATTTTATAAAAATTAGTATCCCTATCTTTTAAAACATAAGGATTTATTAATTGTTTGCTTGTATCGAAACGGCATATAATGCAATTATGCAAATTAGTTTCGCATGTTCGAAAACACTCAAAGTTATTTTCTTGAGAAATAAATGTAGGAAGTGATTTATTTGAAACACAATATTCTTCATTATTTGTTTCTTCACTATCGCTGAATATAATATTGTGCATATATCTATGAGTTAAGCGTAAATGTTTGATATAATCTGTTGCAAGCCAACTTCCGTCTTCACTATAATACGAATTTTTTATTTCGTTATCTTTTAAATGGCTTACAATTGCAATATATTCGTTTTCAGCACTTTCATTTTGGTTCTTTTCAACTGGATATGCAATAAATCGAATTTCGTCAGAATTGAAAAAATTTGGTTCTTTGCTTTCTAAGTCGCCATCATAATGGCTTTTAGTTGGACAAATAATTAAATTTTGAATGGTTTGATTATCTTTCTCAGAATTATTTAAAATGCAATCAAATTCAACTTTATTATTAAAAACTCCTTGATAGGTAAAAACTTTACGGTTTGAAATAATTATTATTTTTTCTTCTTTACTTTTTAATTTGGCAATACTATTTAAAAGTTTATTAAATTCTGGATTTTCACAAATTGCAGGAAGTATGTCTGCATTTTGGCTATCACTCATAAGCTCTTTTTTTGACTTTGAATTTAACGACTCTATTAATTTTAGATTTGACAATTTATTAAAGGTTTCTTTTAATTTATCCATTTTTCCTCCTATGTTGGGTTATTTACCTAAGATGTCAAAATCTATATCATTCTTTCCAATTTCTGATTTATATGTATTTAATACTGCTAATTTGTTCTTAATGTCATTTAAATTTATTGTAGCTCCCGTACTTGAAAACTTAACGCTTTTGGTGTTTGGCATTGCATTAAACGGATTAACAATTACTCGTTCAGACTGGAATTTTGAGACTAAATATTCATAAACTGGAATTCTGTTAGTATAGTATTTTTCAGGTAGATACCAAATATGTCGAGGTTTCTGTTTGAATGTATTCTCGTCAATTTCCAATGTCTCATTTTTTAACAAATCATTTATTCCAATATCCATAACAACTGTATGCAAATAATCGTACTTTATGCCCTCAGCATTTTGCATAATTTCAACAAAGTCAGTTGCTAGCCAATTTCCAAAATTATCAAAATAGGAAACTTGCTGTTCTTTTTTAGGATAGGATTTTAACACTCTCAAAAGAGTTAAAAATTTCTTTTCATAATTTTCGCCACTTAAAGAACTATTATTAAAAGGATTTTTTACTGTATATACTATAAAACTTAAAATCTCTTGCCCCTGAGATTTTTTTTCTTTTGATTGTTTTGGCACAAGGTTTAAAGATTGTAAGTTTTGGTTGTCTAATAGGAAACTATCTTCGTTTTGGCTTTTTACTAAGCTTTTAAACTCATAAGCAGAACCATCCTGCATTTGAATATTGCCTAATGTACAGTTAAAATCAATTTGATTAAGAATACCTTTAGCCTCTACCTTTTTAAACGAAAAATCAGAGATTTTATTCGAAAATGTTTTAAATGTTTCATTGTTTTTTATTGTAGGAAATAAATTACAAAGAGTGCATAATTCTTTTGTTTTTTTGTCTGCATTTAACTTTAAAATTTCTTCTGTTTGCTTAGGTAGATTATCTTGTCTTAAATTTATTTCAACGAACTTTTTTAAATTTGAAAATGCTTTTTTAATATTCATAACACAAAATCCTGTTTTTGTTTTTTATATAATAGTTAAATTAATTTAATATCATTTCATCTGAAATCTTTATAAACTTAAATCTCCACTATTTCTAATTGCTGATTTAGTACTTACTTCGCTTAATGTATCGCTATATTTTATAAATTTTTCAACGAAATCGTTGTATGTAAACTTATGTCCATAACCTAAATTTGTTAATGACGGCTCTGAATACATTTTTACTTTTTTTAAGTCCATAGCATTTAAGATTTCAAACGGACTTAAATAATCTGTTTCATTTATAGGGAACTCTCTCATATCGAATTGTAAAAAATAATTTCTTGATAAGTTCTTAAAATTTGCTTCTGGGCATTCATAACTTGAATTTAAGCTAACAACAGAACATTCAGTTTTATTGTTTTTGTTTTGAACAAATGCTTTTCCAAGCCATGTTGAATTATCTTTACTGTAAATATTATGTTCTAATTCATTTGATGCATTTATTTTTAATACATTAACAGCCTTATCATCTCTGAAAAAATAAAGGTCCTCGCTTACATTTCTTTTCCATCCGTCGTTTGAAGCAACATATGCTTCCATTTTCAAATATTTATCTACACCTTGAATTTTAACACGCTTGTCTTTTATTGTGTGTTTTTCATTTATTAAACTTTTAGGGTTTTTAGTAACATTGTATTTTCTTCCATCATTTAAATAGATAACACAATAATCTTTTTTAGTTTCAAAAAAATCTACTCTTGCAATTGAATTGATAATTTCATCTAACTGCGGATTTCCTTTTAAGTGAGTTTTTTGAATGAAGCTTATAAACTCATTAATGTAATTCGGATTTGATTTATTGATTAAGTTTTTCTTTCTACTTTGTATTTTCATATTCATTCTCCCTTTTAAATACTTTAACACATTTTTCTCAGTTGTCAATATGCCAAATTATAAAAAGCCTTAAAATGCGTTATTAAGTATGTTAAACTTACATAATTTTAACATATGTATTTCCTGTTATTTAACGATATAATCTTTTTTATTGATAATAGTATAAAAACTTATTGTATAATATTATAAACTATTATATAATGTATATGTTTTAATTTCAAAAAAAGTAATGGAGATTTTATGGCATCAGATATAGATGTAATATTGCAAGTTAATAGCTTGATTAAAAAATTTGGCAACTTAGTAGCTGTCAATGATGTTTCTTTTTATGTTGAAAGAGGCAGTTTTTTTGCCTTTTTAGGACCTAATGGAGCAGGAAAATCTACAACCATTAATATCATAACAACTCTTTTAAAACAAGATAGCGGAGATTATTATATAAATGGTAAAAACGATGACTTTTATATCAGAAACAAAATTGGTGTTGTGTTTCAAGAAAATATTTTAGATAATTTTTTAACCGTAAAAGAGAATTTATGTTATCGTGGTGCATTATATTTAAAAAATGATAAATTAGTAAAAGAACGCTACGATGAAATAAGGGTTACTTTAAATTTAGAAGAATTTGAAAATACAAAATATAAAAATTTATCTGGCGGACAAAAAAGGCGTGTCGAAATTGCTCGTGCATTGTTTGCCAATCCTGAGATTTTGTTGCTAGATGAGCCAACCACAGGCTTAGATCCTGAAAGTAGAAAAGTTGTTTGGGCAATTCTTAAAGACTTACAGAAAAACAATAACATAACAATTTTTTTAACAACTCATTATATGGAAGAAGCAAATGACGCTGATTTTGTTGTTATTATTAATAAAGGTAAAATAGTAGCAAAGGGAACACCTAGCGAATTAAAACAGCAATATGCAAAAGATATATTCAAAATTATTCCTAAAAATAAAACAAATTTAAAAAATTATTTAAAAGAATTAGCTTTGCCGTTTGAAAGAGTTGCCGACCAATTTATAATAGAAAATCCTGAGACTGAACAGGCTATAAAAGTATTAAATGACAATAAAGATAATGTAAAACAATTTGAGCTAATTCATGGAAGTATGGATGATGTTTTTATAAAAGTGGTAAATGGAAAGCAAGATACTAAAACAGAAAATCTTGAAAATAACAAAAGTCAATAATTAAAAAATAGGAGAATTTAAATGTACGAACTGTCGACATTAGTAAACCGACACATTAAAAATTTTTTACGAGATAAAATGAGTGTTTTCTTTTCATTTTTAAGCATTATTATTCTTTTAGGCATTTACTTATTATTCTTAGGAAGTTTTTACTCAGAATTATCAATCTTAACAGGCGTAGAAAACACTATTTTTATTCTGGGTTATATAATGGGCGGTGTTATTGTAATTGGCACAATAACATTATCTTTGGGCGTTATTGGTTCTTATGTTTCAGACTTGGAAAGCAAAAGAATAAACGGATTTTTAGTTTCTCCTATAAAACGCTCTACCTTGACTTTAAGTTATTATTTATCAACTGTAATACTCACATTGTTTTTAACATTAATAATGTTCTTTTTAATGTTCTTTTATTTAGGAATCTCCTTGGGTTATTGGTACCCACCTATGCTTGTTTTAAGTGCGATTCTGACAATAACAGTTTATGTTTTTATTTCAACATCTTTGGTGGTCTTTTTGGCAACACTCATCAAAAGCAACAATGCATTTGGCGGAATTTCAGCTATAATTGGAACGGTTATTGGTTTCGTGGGTGGAATTTATATTCCAATTTCAATGCTTAGCTCATTTATGGTATCGTTTGCAGGGCTTCTTCCCTTCTCGTACATGACAATTTTTTTAAGAAAAATGTTGATTGGAAATGAATTATTACTAAAAGTTCCTAATGAGGCTCTTGTTGGAATGGGACTTATCGATTTAAATCCGTTTAATTTAAACTTATCTATGTATTGGATTTTAGGCATATTTATTGCCTTGTCATTTGCATTATTAATGTTAACTTATTTCAGAGTAAATAAGAAAACAAAATAAAAAAAGCCGTAGGAGTTTTTATCTGTCCACTTTTATGGGCAGTTCATTATCTTACGGTTTTTATCTTTTTAAACATATTTTTATATAACTTTAATATTTATTCTTTCAAACAAAATTTTAGGCTCATCTATGTTTATGTTGCCTTTAATCATTTCTTCTTCCCATTTAAAATTTGATAAACGAAGCATTTGCTTTATTTTTTTTGAAGTTGCAGGTATAAAAGGATAAATTAAATTAGCTATATTTGCAGTCATATAAACACAAGTGTAAACGCACTTATTAAATTCTTCTATATTCTCAGTTGCTAATTTCCATGGCTGTTGTGTGTCATAATATTTATTACCTAAACTAATATAATCCATAACAAGAGAAATTGCTGACTTTAATTCGCCCTTTTCAATTAGCGCCCCAGCCTCCTCATATGTCCTCTTTGTTTCTTTTATTATATCTTTATCAATCTCGGCTTCGGTTATTATTCCATTAAACCTTTTGAATATAAAAGATAAATTTCTGTGAATAAAATTCCCCAAAGTTCCAACTAAATATTTATTATGGTTAAGAGCTAAATCGTTCTCAGAAAAATTAACATCTTTCTTTTCAGGACCATTTGCTATTAAATAATATCTTAAAGTGTCTACATTATATCTTTTCACAAGTTCATTTATTGTTGTTAAATTCCCTTTGCTTTTGCTCATTTTTTCGTCATTAGAATTAACATAACTGCTTGAAATGATATATTTCGGCAACTGATATTCCAGCCCTATTGCCTTAATTAAGGCAGGAAAAATTATTGCGTGAAAAGGAATGTTATCCTTTCCGTGAACATAATAAGTTAGTGTTTGAGGACTATCTTTCATATATTCATCAAAATTAATCCCTTTCTGTTCACTAACCGCTTTTCCTGTGGTTAGATAACCTAAAACAGCTTCAATCCAAACATATATTTTTTTATCTTCAAAGCCTTTAACAGGAACATCAATACCCCAATCTAGTTGTCTTGTAGCAGCACGGTCTATTAAGCCCATACTTAGAAACTTCCTTGCTTCACCGGTTGCCTCTTTTCGCCAAAGCCCTTCCGTGTCTTTTATAAGTTTTTCAAGTTCTTTTTGAAAAACCGACAATTTTAAATATAGATGCTTATTGTCTTTTAAAACCGTTGGTGTATTGCAATTTTTACAGTGCTTATCTAAAACATCTTCCGCATTTAAAGCAACGAGACATTCATCGCATTGCTCGCCGTTTGACTTACCTTTACAATGCGGACAAGTACCAATGATTTCACGGTCTGATATAAACTTTCCACAATTATTGCAAAAATCTTGTTGTTCAATTTTCTTATATAAAAAGCCGTTTTTCAGCATTTTTTCAAAATATTCTTGTACTTGTTGTTTGTGATATGAAGACATTGTGGAAGTGTAAAGGTCATAAGAAAAGTTTAAACTTTCGAATGTTTTACTAAACTCATCGTGATAATGAGTTGCTATTTCCTTTGGTGTAATTCCTGTTTTTTGAGCATTTACGGTTATAGGAGTGCCGTGAGAATCTGTTCCTGAAACATAAACAACATTATCACCTTTACCTCTGTAATACCTTGCAATTATATCCCCCGGTAATAAAGCAGCCAAATGACCAATGTGCAAAGAATAATTTGCATAGGGCCAAGCCCCTCCAATAAATATATTTTTTTTCAATTCTTAATTCTCCTCCGAAATTATGCAATAAATGAATTTGAATAAATTAATTATTCAAGTATATAATTTTTTAAGCAAACATAGAACTTATTTATCTTTGAAAAAATTGTTATCCGATTTGATTTTTCTTAAATTAAATATAATTGCTGCTATTATAATCATAGTTGTTAAAAAAGAAGCAACAACCGCCATTGTCATGCTTGCTTCTGTAAAAAACGAGCCT
This sequence comes from Clostridia bacterium, assembly GCA_028708805.1. GTDB lineage: Bacteria > Bacillota > Clostridia > Christensenellales > UBA1242 > UBA5489. The sequence continues at coordinate 9,996 of JAQVYC010000014.1, forward strand.
GTAATATAATCTCCGTCTAATAATGCCCCAAATGATAAAACACTTACGCAACATCCTGCTATTGCTAAAATAATTAAAATAGTAAGTATGAATGCTTTCTTATTCATAATAAACTCCATTAAAGAATTATACTAAAATTCAATGTTTTTGTCAATGTTTGCAAACTAAAAAATCGTTTTATTCTATTGACTTAATGAAACTAGAAAGGGCTTTAAAGTTACAAACAAATTATTCGCTATTTAACAAAAACTGACTTATAAAAATTTACCAAACTCGTTCATTTTTAACCTTAATGTAGGTTGTTATTATAACAAATAAAGTCATCAAAGCAACAGCTCCCACTATTATCAAAATGATTTCTTTTGTTCTATCATAATCAATTACAATGGACAAAATTTTTGATTTCACATTACTATCGCTTATTTTTGCAAACACTAAATAATTGCCTGTATCATTAGGCTTCCATTCAAAAGAAGATTTATTGCTATATGGATATGTTTCTGGATATCCGAAATACCAATAAATAACATAGTCTTCGCTGTTCACTTTCTTTCCGTCAAGCAAAATGTCAGCAGAAAAAAAATAAGTTTTTAATTCACCTGATGCTCCTTGTAATTCTGTGCAGTATATTTTTAATTCAAGCTGAGATAAAGACGGCGCATTTAAAGTTATATTAACCGAATTTGCCCTTATTTTTTCACCAGTTAAACCAACTTGAATTAATGCGAAAATGTTGTAGCTACCGCTTTTATCAAGCAGATACGGATTAAATGTAATATCTCCTGCCGTTCCAATATTTGTGTTATCCACAATTAGAGTCGGGTTAAGGCTTTTTACTGTTTGATATTTAACAGAAATAGAATCAGTTTTTAAATAGTAATATGTTATAGAATCGCCAATTTCAAAATTATAATTTACCGTTAAAGTAACGGAAAAACCACTTGGATTATCGGCATAATCATTATACCCATATGTCATTTCTGTATCGCCTGTTGATTTTTCTGAAACAGAAAACATACTTTGTGCTAACACAGGATTTGACATTATCGCAGATAAATATGGCTTAAAAACAAAAGCAGAAAAAAACACTAGAACTATAAGTGCAAAATTAAACACTAATAACATACTGCTTTTTTTCTTTATTTTCACAACATTAGTATATCACATTATAAAAAATAAATAAAATGAATTTTACAATAAAAAATTATAATTTATATGCTTCATACTGATTTATCTGCTGAATTATTTTTACGACTTTTTGTTTTTAAATAAATAGTCAACATAAAAACCGAGGTTAATCCTAATGCAATTAAATACCAAACCGTACTATTTGCGTGTGTGGTGTAAATTTTGATTACTGAATTTTCCACATCCTCAATTTCCCAAGTATGATAACAATAACCATTAAAATATATTTGTTCAGTAGCATTCGTGTGAATACGCTTTTTTGTTGTAATGTAAGAATAAGTATATTTTGGGTTTTCTATTGCTGTTAGTGCTTCTTCGCCTAATTCATTTGTAATTTCAGTGCTTACATAATTATAAACAAATTGCGGAGTTAAGTAAGTTTTGCTCTCTGTTTTAATCTCGCTAATTCTAGGATTTATGTTATTTATTGCATCATATGTTAAAAAACTATAATCATATTCTATTTCGGTTTCTGTTCCAGATTTACAAAAATATTGCCACAACTTAGCAGAGCTAAACTTAAAATTAATAACAAGACTATTGTTTTCTGAAAGCTGTGCGGAAAGAATTACCCCATTGCGATATAGTTGTTTTGTTGTTAAGCTTAAAGTTTCATCAGTGTTTATTTTATTTGTGAATATTAATTTAACAATATCAATGATTTCACCACCAGATTTGCTTAAAATATTATTAAATGCTTCTTGGTTTATTGTTAATTCATCCAAAGTGTTTTGGTCGCTTGAAATTGTAACATATTCCGAAATAGTTCCGTTTTTATTAACAACCGCTCCGTAATCTACATTTATAAAGCCACACAACGGTGTCCAGACCAAAAACATAATTGCCACAATAATAATTTTTTTCATCTATATCTCATTTTATTCAATTTTATTTTTTTTAGAAGTTTGATTTTTTTTAGAAGTTTGATTTTTGAAAATTTTAATTCTTCTTTAAACTAAATTTTATTATATTAATTTAAGCTTCCCAAACAAAACAAGGATAATTCGGAGCACAAAGCATAAATATGTTTTCACCAGCTGCTAAATTTAAATTGTTTGAATATTGCAAAAGTTCATCTGAATTTAATTTTTTAGCAAAATTAGTTATACTTCCACTTTCAACTCCGCCTGCGGGGCTTTGGTTAATATAATAATTGAACAGTGTGAAGCTAGTTGGAATATTTGCTTTAATATAGCCCACCAAAGTTCCAGCAGTAATTAGTGTTCCATAATTTGTGATTGCTGGCATTGAACTATAAGAATTTGTAATATTGATACTTAATGTGTACCCTACTAAGCCACCTAAATAAGCCTTGGAACCTGTTGGACCGCTAGCATTATTGGTAGTTAAATTGCCTGTGTTGTAAGAATTTTTTAAATTACCCATTACATGATTATATCCCACTAAGCCACCTAAATAACATAGCGAATTTGTAGATAATGTTGATGATGAAATAACTGCCTTATTATAAACTTGAAGAATAATTCCCGTATTAATGCCAACGACTCCGCCTGTATAAGCATTTTTTCTACTTATGACGGTTAAACTTGCATTGTTTCCGCTATTACTGATTGTCCCTGTGTTTTTACCCGCTATACCACCAGCATAGATTGAATCGCCATTATTTGCAATAACTAAATTTATACTTATTTCGTTAATTACACAAAGATCAATAATACCACTCTCGTTATTACCCACAATACCACCAAAAGTTAAATCTTTAACACCGTTATTCTGGTCATCAACTAAATTTTGAATGTTAACTGAAATAACTCTACAATTGTAAATTTTACCACCTTTATTTTGCCCAGCTATTGCTCCGAATGTAAAAGTCGAATATTGCAATGCATTAAAATCAATTGTAGCATTTACATTTAAATCGTTAATAATCGCATTGCTATTAAGGTTTGAAAATAAGCCCAGCGACAAATTAGAATTAGTTGCTATTATGTTATAAGTTAGTGTATTGTTGTTCCCTTTATAAGTATTGTTGAAATTTTTATAAATAATTGCCCCACCCGAAACAATTGAAAACTTGCCTATGCTGGTTGTGATACCGCTTAAATTTGTAGTTTGTTTAAAATTATAATTTATACTATTTTCTTCTATATTTATATATTTATGATATTCTTCATCACCAAATATATACGAAAATTCAACTGAATATTTGTAGGTGTAGTTATATCTATCTAGCCTGAAATTTATGTTATTGAAATCTGTAACTGTATTAATTAAGTAAGGGTTACTTTCTGAACCGTAAGCATTGCTAGTGAGTAATTGTTTTATGGTATCATCATTTGTTGTTTGATAAATAACCGAGTCATAATCCAAAATGTCCGTTTCTACATTAAATAAATCAAAATTACTTATTTCATCGCATTGATTATATAAAGACACCAAAGAATATTCCGCAGAAGAATCTAAACAAACTGCTACGGCAACCCTATGCTTATAACCTACAACACTTGGCATATAAGATAAAGTACCCACAACTTGACTTATGCCGTCTATAAAAATATCTCTTTCTTTATAATAATTTTCGTCAGCATATGAAGCAGATTTTATTTTATAGATATAAGTTGCAACAATGTTGTCGCTTTCATCTAGCAATTCATCTCTTACAATATAACTATATTTATTATCTACATGCACCCAGTAAAATTCTAAATCATCAGTTTGATAATATACATTTTCAATCATTTCAGGAATTGAAAATTCAAATGTATTGCTCCAATCTGATTTTAAATTATTTGTTAACCCTAATGGAACAACTTGGATTTGGTAATACATAAGCTCAATGTTAGGAGAAATATTTGTTAAATTAATACTCACAACTCCGTTTAAATAACTTATTATATCATTGTAATTAGAATCATTAATTAAAATATATGAATAATCAGATTCAAGCATTGTTTTATATTTAAAGTTAAAGCCTAACTCAATGCCCCCACTCGGATAATTAAAGTTAATTATATTTTCGCCTTCTTCTGTGCTAAAAGAATTCACAACAATATCAATTATTTTATATTTGCTTATTTGAGTTGGTTCAGATGTACCGTCCCGACTATATGTTGTGTATGCTGAATAAATACTCCCTTCTTTATAAGCTTTGACTTTTACAAAATAATACATATCAGGCAATAATTTTGCATTGTCTGTCCACCACGAATTAGTGTAAACTCTTTCACTTAAAATTGTTCCAGTTGAAGTGTAAATATCAACAATATATTCATATCCGTTATTACTATTCCATGTAACCTGACCGTTTTCAACTTTAACTTCTTTTGGAGCAACCAACTTTTCAAAATTAATGCTTACACCTTCGCCTATTAATGTATGATAATTTTGCTCATCTATATCATACTGTACAACAGCATTTTCAAAAATCGTTCCTAGTGTGTTTGTATAATAAATATAAGCTTGAACTTTTATGTTGTATATATTCTCAGTTCCATATTCGGATAAATCTAGACATAAATTGCCTTCTGTGTCTTCGAAAAACTCACTTATTATTAGGTCGGTTGTGAATAATTCGCCAATACCGTTTGTGATTGTAATCCTATATCCAACAACTTTTATAACCTGTTCTTGTTCTGTTGTGTTAATATTTTCAAGCGGTGAAAATTTGATTAAGCCGTCCGCCACACGCAAGTTTTCCACCTGTGGTAAAATAACACCTAGAATACCAACACCATTATTATTGACATCTGAACTTAAATAATAAGTTGTTGTATCAGAATTTATATTTCCTGTTGTTCCCAATGCCTTAAACAAATAATTGTTATAGCCCATAAAAGTGCTTTCATACTTAGTTTGATTCTCGCCACTATTACTAATATGAATGAAATCCGAATCTTTGATTTTAACTATAAAGCCTTGTGAATTAGGTACTTTTGACCATTCGAATATACCATACTTATTCACTACAACATTCAAGCTTGTTAGTTTAGATAATTTGAAATAAACAAAATCACCTGACAAAACATACTTAATTGTTTGCAAAGGACCTTGACCAACTGTGTAAATATATCCAATCGCTCTTAACGAAATATTGTAAGTAACGCCTGATAAAAGTTCTTCGCCATTCCAATAACTATTTTCTGTTGTTATATACAAAGGAGCATATCCATCTGCCACCGCAGTTATTTCATATAAGTGAGCCGAAACCAAACTATCCCAAACAAGTGTTCCATTATTCATTTGCGGAGATATTTGAGGTAAGAGTGTGATATCAAGTTTTTGAGAGGTTAAGCCCGATAAAGTATTATTGTTGTCGCCTGCCACGACAATGAAAAGCTTAACAATATTCTGTGCTAATGTACCTTCACTTGCCAAAGTTGAAACATTAATTTGAAGCCTGTTTTCCGTTTCGGAGAGATATCCGTTAGTTCTTATAAGTTCAAATCTGTTTTTATCTATATCTTCACCATAAATTATATACTTATCTCCGTTACCATCTTCATTTAAATCTAACGGCGAATAATTATAGTAAGCAGGAATATCTACCTGATTCCAACATAAGTAAAAGTCGCCATCTTTATTTACGATATCAACATCTCCCGCCGCCTTTGGAATATATATATTAAATTCTAAACTATAATTTGAATTCAAGAAATCACAATTATTTCCTAATTGCCTAATTGATAGACCATAATTACCCGAAGGAATTTGAGCGGTTGAATTGCTTAGTTCCTCAAACAAAACATTCATATTCGGCCAACCATTAGTTTGTTTGAAATTAGTATTCAAGATTCTCATTATTGCATTGCTTTGTAAAAACTCAGATAGATTATGGTAATATCCTAAAAGTTGAAAAAGTTCTGCATTATCAGGATATAATGAGACTAGATTTTCAAGGTTTACAATAAGGTTATAAATTCCGAAAGTTGCGACATCAATTAAATCTAACAAATCATCACACTGTTCTTGTGTTAACTTGATAAATTGTTCAGCATTTGCTGTTACATAATATTTTTGATTTGTTTCCTTGTTATTAAAGCATAGTTCAATATCTGGGAAACTAAAACCTAAATATTGACTGAACAATAAAACCGGAGTTTTTAAAACTTCCTGCAAATATTTATATAAATTTTGCCAATCTTGCATTGTTTCATAGCTATTAAGCAAGTTTGTTAAAGTATTACTATTATAATTTACAAGGCTTGAAACACCATCATCAAATACAAAAGTGCCGTCAACAATGTTAAGCATATTAATTGTTTTTAATTTTAATACTTCCGCTTGAATAACAGTTAATTCATTGTTCAAAATTAAATCATAAAAATATCTACCAGAATAACTATAAAGGGTGGAAAGACTATTAGAAACTGCTGTAACCCTTATATCAATTTGACTGTTATTCTCTCCGCCATATTGTGCTGGTAGCTCTAAATTGTTCAAGGTGTAAACTTCATTATTATATAAATTATCGTTAATATAAACATAATAACCATCTGCACCGTTGATTATTTCCCACTTAATTATACCATTTTCCACTTTTATTTCAGGAACTTCTAAAACATAAATATTACCAGACTGAGAAATAGTAGATGTTAAATAATAAAAATTATTCAAGCCATCATTTACAAGCTTCGAACTTCCTAGGCAAGCATAAGAAAAATAAATTGATTGTCCTGCTAAATCTGCTGGAAGAGATAATTCAAATGCTAATTTTTCTCTTACAGTGTAAGGCTCTTCCTGCTGACATACCACACTGAAATCACCTGCTTTGCTTTTTTGAATCAAACCATACGAATTATTTGAAACATAGGCTTTCAAATTAGTATTGTCTAACATATTGTCAGGTGAAAATTCTAAGCTTATATCATTTACGCCGTTGGCATTTTCAAGAATTTTAAAGTTTATGGTTTCGCTAAAATCTGAATGAATTATGTTTGTTTCGCTTGAAACTGCCTGTATTTTTATTTTATAGAGGGTTTCTGTGTCTAGGCTATATAACTGTTCTGAATAGCCTATAAACCTGTTAGAAGTCTCTGCGAATTTATCTGTAAAATCATCTAAAATTAAATTTAAAATAAGTTGGTTATCGGCCGAATAAACAAAGGCTTTATAATTAGTTGCGTTTGCAACTGAATCTACGGCTAAAAAGCCTAGTGATGTGTTAAAATTTTTAGGCTGTTCTAGTTTAATAAATTCTGAATCTATATCCATATAAGAAGAATCTAGAATTACAACATCTCCGCTAGTTACACCGCTAGTTCCAACATTGCCCAAAGCCTTAACATTTAATGAAATTTGGCCATAAGACAAACCTCCTAAAATACCCGTTAGATAACTTGAATTTGTTGTTGTATTACTTTGCCAAAACTTAATTAAAAAATCATTTTCATCGGTCGCCTTAATTAAATATGCTGTGGTATTTAAAGCATTTGTCCAATTAACTAGCCCACTGTTTATATAACAATTATTAATTTTGTTTATTTTGGTGAAAGAGATTGTACTGCTTGGTGAATTGATGAAATCTCCACTACCAACTGCAAATACTTTAAGTTCACGCAAGGTGTTGGTATACTTTGAAAGAAGCTCATCTAAAAATCCAGTAACTAAATTTGTGTTGTTTTGAATGATTAAAGAATAATTTCCGTTTGATAATGTGTAATTAGTTGCGTTTAATACTTCGTTAAAATTAAAATATAATTGCTCACTTAGAAATTCATCCATTGCAAAGTCGCTAGTATATTGCGTTTCGTCATCTACAACTGCACGGTAAAAATTAAGATTTTGTGGAGCAATTAATCTTGTTACATTTCTTGTTCCAACAATACTTGGAATAACATTTAAAACACCAGCGTTCGGAAAGGCAACTGAATAAAAATCATAGATTCCCGAAGTCCAGTTTTCTGGATAATAGAATTTATTGTTATTATCGTAAATTATTTCATTAATATCATTTCCTTGAAAATCTTTTGCGAATTGTTCGTCTGTTTTAATTGAATAATTATAATTAATAATTTCGTTTACTATTTGCCCAGATGGCGTTAATTCGGAGGTATTTGTGCCTGAAATGGTTAGATGGTCTGATAAAGTAGAAATTTCAGGAGCGTATAATTTTAAAATTTGAACATTGAAAGCCTCACTTGAAAATGTTGCAGTGCTGTTTGCAATATCTGAAATAGCATTTCCAATAACTCTTACTGATACAAGGAAATTTCCGCCTTCTAAATTTTTTAGCCATTCATTTTCGGCAAAAGCTGAATAGGATAAGGTCGTTAAATTACTTTCCGAGTTATCCTGCACTACATTTCCAACAGCAGTTATTTCTAATAATTCTAGATAATAAGTGTAATCAAAATAACTTTGAACAGGAGCTGTCCATTCTATTTGCATATTGTTACGGGAGAAGCCACTTTCAACAGGATTTAATCTTACCGCATAAGCCGAACTGCTTAAATCTGATGATACAAACCCGCTAGCTTTGGCAACAATATTAACTTCATATTCTCCTACTTGCTGAAAATATTCTGTTGTTGTATAACTGCATATGCCATCTTCTATTTGTGGTGTAATGTTTACTGTTTTTTGTCCGTTTATATATAAATCGTAATCAATAGCTTGGGGCACTAAGCTCCATATTATTTTTATAGATTTTTGAGTTAAATCTAAGATATTGCTTGCTTCAAGTTTTAAATTATTTGCTTGTTCCAGTTTTTTAACAATAAGAACAGATGTGTTTGATTTAATCAAATTATTATCATTTGTTGTTGCATATGCCGTTATTTCATAATCACCAGAAGCCCATTCATTAGGCAGTTCAAAATCACCTTGCATTAAATTGTTTAAAACAAGAGTTACCGTATCTTTTTTTATTGTAAAATAATAATCAATGGAATTCGGGTAACTATTTTCATCTGAACTTGAAATTGTTAAAATGTTATCATTTATATTGATTTCGGGGGAAATTAATTTATAAGGATTTAAAGAGTAAAACTCACTGGTTAAAGTTGTTATGCCTTTTTCTGTTAATGAAGAACCATTTCCCAAAACATAAATGTTTATTTTGAAATTCCCGCTCGAATAATTATTTATAAAATCATTATTTATTAAATTCAAGCTATTAGTTGTTAATGGCTCTGTACTACCAAATTCGTTTACAACTTGATTGTTAAAATCTAAAAGTTGAATGTAATAACTGTAATCTAATGCACCCGAAGCAATTTGATTTGGCTGGTTCCAGCTTAAATAGGAAACAGAGTTTATATCGCCCTCTATTACCGCTTCTAATCTTACAATCTTAATTTTATCTGAAATGTTGGAATTTACATAACCTTTGGCAGTTGCCCTAACCCAAACATAATAATCACCGCTTGGAATAAAAACCGTAGTGTTTACAAAGGTTGTTGTTTCTCCCGAAGAAGTCACAATATTACTACCTATTAAACTGCCTTCCGTGTTTAAAGTTCTGCTCATCATTATGTCATAATTAGTAGCAAATTCAACATTGTTCCATGTTATTGTTATATCTTTTTGCATTAAATCGTCTATGCTTGTGCCGATGATTATATTTTGAACCTTTCCCAGCTTTTCAATGTTTGTAAAGTTGGAAAAATCGCTACCTACAAAACCTATTAGCTCTGGGCTTAAAAGCGGATTTGCGCTTATTGTTTTTGTATCCACAACTGCTTTTACATAAATCTTATAAATTCCTTCTTGTAATAGAATATTGCTTAGAGTTGTGTCATTTAAATTTAAATAAGTTTCGAAAATATCATTTATAAGGTAAAAATTATTTTCAAAAGTTTCTATTTGAATAGCATACGAATCTGCACCTTGCCTTTGTTCCCAAGTTATTCTGCTATTCTCGACATTCAATTGCGGAGTGATATCTTCTATTTTCGAAAACATAAATGTAGTTGGTTCGCTGTTTAAATAATAATGTCCGTTTAAAATATTTTCAGGGACAATTGCCTTAACTTGAACATTTACCACATAATTATTTCCGTAACTGATTCCATCTATGCTGAATGTGTTTAATGTTGCTTCGGTTACATCACCACTTAACATAACGCCCGTTGAACCAACTAAACTTATTTCATTTATTTCAGTATTCATAATTGTTGCTTCGGTGCCATTTAAGCTTACAAAATTCCCTGCATTTAATTTAGTTATTAAAATTTCCTGTTTTTCAGAATCAAAGGTTTTATTGCTTCCTGCCACTACCGAAACTTGATAATCAGTTTCATTTGTGAATAAACTTGAATCTAAAATAGTAAAGTAATTATCATTTTCTGTTGAGTAGCTTTCATCGGCAAATAAATTTAAATTCAACACTGTTGAGTTCTCATCAGTTATTTCTAAATTAAATTCAGGTCTGTATTCGGAATTTAACAATAATTCTTCAAGACCTGAATAATTCCACGAAAGATATATATTGTCATCTTCTGTAAAGCTCATTTTTAAATTACTAACGGCATTTTCCTCTATTACTGTGAAAAAAGTTGTATTTGAATTTAATAAACCAGTTTCGCCAGCATTTAATGTTAACCAGTCTGTTATAGTAGACTCATAAACATAAAAGATAAACTCGGTTGCATTTTCAATTGTTGCTTGAAGTTGATTCGTTGGGCTATATATTATTTTCGTTCCACCTATTACAATATAATATGTAAAATTAAAATAATCAGATAGATAGCTGTCCAGAGTTTCCCAGCTAAAAATTGGATTTTCATAATTTAAGCTTGTTGGAGTGTTTAATTTTGTTATTGTGAAAGTTGACGGATTGGAATTTAAACAATAAATTTTGCTTTGCACATCAAAAATACCCGCATATGAAATATGTAGTTCTAAGCTTTGACCTGAATTTAAATTGCTAATATCATAACTATTTGCAAAATGTTCTTGATTTATTATTAATCCCGACATTTTTAAAGTGTCAAAATCTTTTGCTGAAATTTTATATTGATTTCTCTCTATTTGCATAACCGAACTTAACTTAATCAAATCAACATTAGAATTATTGTTTTGCGGTAGAAAATATTGATTTAGGTTGTCTGCAACCATTACCTTAATATTATAAGTATCTGCCACAGCAAAATTTGCCATATCAAATGCAACGGTATTCTCTGTTGTCAACTCAGTTAGAGCGCTAATATCGTTTATCAAAACATCATAATAGACAGTTACACTTTCAGGAATGCTTTGAGGGGCTGTCCAGTTAACGACAACTTTTTCTAACACTTCATCTAAAAGTAAGTGTAGTTCGGATATCTCATTTATTTTATTAACTTCAAAACTTGCACTTCTAGAAAACATTAACACTGTTTGACCGTTTGAAACGCTATCCCAACTTTCTGGAACTGCATAGATTGTTATGGTGTAAGCCTCATCTAAATCACTAATATAGTTTGTTAAATTTGTTTGAGTGATTATTTCTCCATTTATACAAATTGTATAAATTTCTGCATTAAGAACATTATTCCATTCAAATTGCATTAAATTATAATCAAAACTTATATTTTGAACACTATTCAATCTATTTAAAGTAAAACTACTCATTTCGCTTGAAATATAATAAGTTCTTATGCCATTTATCATATCGGCGCTTGTTTTTGGCAAAAACTTTGCATTAATATTATAAATATCTACATTCGGGTCTAACTCGTTGGTTATAACATCATTAATTGAAATATAAATGTCTTTTATTTTATTAAAATCTAAATTTTCGTCTTTAATTTCAACAAAGGTTTTTGAATATTCAGAATTATCAGTAAAACCAATACTTAAAGGCTGGGTTAATTTTTCAATGTTTAAAAAGCTACTGCTTTCAATGAAAATTGTTTGATTTGAAATTTCTTTACTTGCTAAAAGTTCAAATTCATACACTCCGCTATTTGTAAACACAGCATTAGTTTCTCCAACATTAAAAGTGTTTTCATTTAATGTCGTTTGAGTTAATTCTCCATTTAAAAGCAACTCATAAACATAACTTGCGTCTGTATTTTCAAAACCTATAAAACTGTTTGTTTCATTTTGATTAAAATAAAGGTCTAGCACATTTAAATTTTGTATCCTTGTCAACTCTTTGCTTGCATCTTCAAATAGCGTGAAATAAGGGCTGAAATTACCGTTAATTTCCGTTGTAACATTGCTTGCCAACACTTGTGCTTGAACAAGATATGTGTTTTTTTCGGTTATGTCAAACACATAATCGTTTGTGTCTTTTATGGTTTTTAAATTTGTTACTATATCGGTGAAGACAATTTCAACACCTTTCCCAATATTATTTTTTACCGTAAATATTTTATTTTCAACATTATACTCCAACACAGCCGTTTGAAGCTTAACAAATTGATGTTCCGAAATAACTCCGCTGTAAGAATTTAACTCTTCACTTCCAATTGCTTGAACTGTAACACTATGGTTTCCAGCTGGAACATTGAAAAAATTATAAGAGTTATTGTTTGTTTGATATGTTGTTAACTCTCCTCCGCTATTTAAAACTAATTCATATCCTGATGCACCGTTTTGCTCGTCCCAAGTAAGCAAACCATTGTTAAATGAAAGATTTGGCGCTTGTAGCTTAATAATTGAAATCACTTCACTAGTTGCTGAAAATCTTTGGGCATCTAATGGCAATGCCTCAACATATATAGAATAATTATCTGCATTTTGCAGATTTAGCACAATTTCATTAGCCTGAATGCCATTCGTTCCAGCAATGTTTACATCATTGACATAAACCTTATATCTTGTTTCTTCGGGGTTGTTTGTAGCTGTCCATGATAAGATAGATGTTTCATCGTTATAGCTTAAATTAGTAGGGGCTTGCATTAAATAAAAACTATATATACTTGTGTAATCGCTTGCCAGATAATTTTCGCCACCGTCAGTTTTAACTCTTATCTTATAAAAACCTGTTTCAGTTAAAGGGCCGTAACTATTGCCTATAACTAAATGTTCAATAGTGTTATCGTTAAATGTTATTTCAAGAATATATGAACTTGCCGTTATTAAATTTTCATCTACCTGAGCTATAACTTTGCTCCAAGTTATTTTGTTGTTTTCAGTGTTAAATAAAAGATTTACAGGAATGTTGAATTGAATTGGTGCGTCTACGACTTCAACAAAACAAAATCCTATCTCGGTAGTATTATAATAAGCATATAAAATTGATGTTCCCGCCTTGGATGCTACAATTTGATTATCGGAAGTTATGTAAAAAAAATTATTGTTCCCACTGGTGAAGGTTATATGGTCTTTAATGTTCTCTTCATAATCTAAATAATCATACGGGTCATAACTTTCACCTACTACAATTTGAATTACATTATCTTTAAAATCTGCATTGATTCCCTGTTCGCCACAACCATAAGTAAAAGCGGATATCAATAAACAAATAACTAATACAAGCAGTGACTTAATCTTTTTCATTAAACAACTCCTATTTATCTTGTGCAATTTAAAAAATAAAAAAACAATATGTAACTTTATTATACACTTTTCAGCAGGATTAATCAATTAATTTAATTACTTTTTCAACATTTTCCTGTGGAAATGTTTAGAATAATTTTTTTTCGTAAGTCAATTATTTTTAATTTGAAAATTTTATGTTTATTAAAAACCTTTTCATAAATTCACAAATAATAATTATTTTTCATAGATTTTCCATATGGATGAGTGGAAACTTAAAAAGTTTTGTTATAGCAAAATTATAGACATTAAAACCAACCCTTTTTATTCTGAAATTTTGCAAAATCTTTATATGGAAGATGCCGGAGAAGTTTATTCTTATTTGCAATTTTGTTATCAGAGTTTTTTGCTTTTACCGTTTGAAAACGAAGTGGGTAATTTATTTGAAAAAATAGCCAGTGATGATTTTCTACATATGAAATTATTATCTCATCACATTGTTATTTTAGGTGGAAATCCAATTTTTTCCAACTCAAAAGGTATTTGGTTAAGAGGAAGAAACATAAATTATAGCAAAAACATAAAGTCTATGCTAATTGCTAATATAGAAATAAAAGAAAATAGTCTTATAAATTATAAAATAGCACTTACTAAA
>JAQVYC010000014.1:24304-30906 GCA_028708805.1 Clostridia bacterium
TAACATCATTCCCCTCAACCGCAAAAAACAAACTGGCATTTTCGAAATTTTCATCCGTTACATTATCTATTCTAATATTAACATCTTTTGTGTTATTGCCTATCCAATTTATGCCACGCATTTCATCTTCGTTCATTGTTGTTCGTAATAACCCATCATAAAAGATAGCTGATTTTCCTGTATTTTGAATAAATTTTTGCTCTTCTGAACCACCACCACTACTAGCACCACCATCTTGCCCACCGTCGCCTGATTCCGTTCCTTTTGAGGTAGTTTGAGTTGCCTCTGCTTCGGTTTTAAGCTCTATTAAAGGAACCAGAGCAGCTTTTGTTTCGCTAAAATATCCACAATAAAATGACTCTATATTTGTTTCATATACAAAAATATGATTTTCATTGTAAAGACCTATTTCTTCAAGATTGATGCCCGATGCATTAATTAGTTTAATTTCGTTTTCTATAACTTCTTTTGCGGTAGATGTGGAACACATTAAGAATGTATCATTTACAATTGCACTGGAGCGATAAAAATAATTTAAGGAATCTAATACCCCTTCTGTTGCAATTTCTTGACTTATTACAATAACCCCTATATGTATCGTCATTAACCGCTTTCCAACATTAATGCTTATCAATTTCAACGCTTCGGCCACAGATGGAGCTCTTGCTGTTATTAAAAAATAGTTTTCAACAAAGGTTTCTTTTGAGGTAGCAACAAAAGCCATTATGCTTATTTCTAACCAATCTTCATACTTATCAATACCTAAGGAAACTGCATGCAATAAATCTATGCTCTCAGGAGAAGATGATAGTCCAAGTGGTAAAAAAACAATTAAAATCAAGGCAATTGCAATTAAGATTGGTCTTTTTATAAAAGCTTTAATTATTTTCATTTCATCTCACTTATTTTACATTAATATTATCATAAATTTTTTTATTATATGGTGAACTTTTCTTGCTTGTTTCTTTATTAAATAAGTAGCGATATAACAGCAATAAAGGCAGTCCATAACCCAAAACAAATGCTAAATGGCTTAAATATTCCTTAAAATAAAAAATTGAATTGTCCATATTTTGAAACACAAAATAGAATAGTAAAAGAATAATAACATTGATAAAAATGATTGCTTGAGTATCATTTTTTAAGTTAAGAACTTTATTATAACACTCTTTGGCACAATATAAATATATTCCACCTTGAAAATACAACAAAAACATACCAGTTCCAAAAGCAAATAAATCCAGCTTGCCAACAAAGCCTATTTTAGAAGAGAAATGTAGTATGTCCATTTTTGCACCAGCGTGAAAAAACGATGTTGACTGGTAAATATAATAGAATGAAAATAAAATTAAAAGATAAAGCATAACTGAAAATATGGATATACGCATAATTTTTTTTCCATAATCATTTTCAATTTTTATTTTATCTATTATCATAATAAAAAACAAAAAGTCACAAAACCAAAATGAGAACTTGTATAACCCATTGAAAAAACCCGTTATTCCATTGTTAACATACAAGTTAAACCCAAAACTTGTCAGCGAAGAAAACCATGATAACGCACAGAACAAAAGACCAATTAATATTATGTAATAAAAAATTTCCAAACTTCTACCATAAGCCTTTAATCCTTTATAAGCCAATGCATTTATAACTGGAATAACACAAAAAAGATATGTAACTGTTGTGCGACCACTGTATAATTTGACCTTTAAAAAATGATAATTTTCTTGTAAAATATAAAGCAATTTCATTGAGAAGAATATTAATAAAGCGATAAAAATTATTTTAACAATTAATTTAGGTAAATACGATGAAAGTAGGTCATAAAGTGAAATATTATTATATTTTTCCTTTAATTTTATGAAAAAATATAAAATCGATAGTTCAATTATGAACACCACCACAACACAAAGAAAACCACCATATTTGTTTTCATGAAAGAACAATGAAGGCAGAATTAATAATTTGGAAGTGAAAATCATTATTGAGCACAATAAGGCTGTTTGTCTTACACTTAATGTTTCTTTCATGTTCTAATTCCCCCTTTTATTTTTAGAACCCTCTGTGTTTTTTTGCGATTTTGACTTCATTTTGGAAATTGGCTCCATTAAAATACCATCCCTTACTGTTTTGTTTGTTGGCTTTGCAGCATATGGAAATAAATAAGGAACATTATATTTTTGATCCATTGCCATTTCATTTATTATGTATATTGCTCCACCAGCGATACCCAAAAGACCTACCGTTCCACCAATAATTAAAAATATCACCCTCAACAATGAAAGTTGTGCAGCTTGGTCGGGAACTATGTAAATCGAAATTATGCTCATTGCAATTATAACAACCCCGGGCTGAGAAATTAAACCCGCATTTACACCCGTATCCCCTAGAATTAAAGCACCTACAATTGAGGTTGCTAGCCCTAAATATCTAGGTAGCCTTAAACTAACTTCATATAATATTTGAAACAAAATTAATATGAAAATCAGCTCCATAAATGGTGTAAATGGCAATCCCTGGGTTGAATTACTTATAGTCATTAAAAACCTAAACGGGATAATATTGTCATGATACAGCCTTAAGGCGAGGTATACTCCTGGTGCAATTGATGCTACTAGAATACCAATTAAGCGGATTATTCTAATAAAACATGTATAAATAGGGTTAGTGTAATAATCGTTAGAATTTTGTATATCTTCAAATATTAGAAACGGCACAGTTAAAACCACTGGTGAGCCATCAACCACAATTGCCACTCTACCTTCTAATAACTTTGCTGTTATTATGTCAGGCTTTTCCGCCAATCCCGCTTGCTTAAAGAAACTTGTTTCGCCTTTTTGCAAGAAAGATAGAATATAATGTGAATCTACAATGCCATCTGTTTTTATATTTTGAATTTTTTTAGACAAATCTTTTACAATCTTGTTATCAGCAACTCCTTTTAAATAAGTCAAAATAACTGATGTTTTAGTGAATGTTCCAACTTCAAATTTTTCAAAAACTAGATTTTCAGTTGGCAGAGATTTGCGAATCATTGATATATTTTTTTTGGAATTCTCAGTGAAGCCAACTCGTGGACCATAGAGAACAGCGGATGTGGGAGGCTCACTTGGCACACGGTCGGGAAACATTTGAATGTCCACCAACAAACAATTGTCTTCTTCTCCAACGAAAATTGCCACTTTGCCTAAGAGCATTCCGAAAACTATATCATCATTAGCAGTTTCAGAATTTTCTATTTTTTCTAAATCTGCCGTTGATATTATATTATCAGCTATGTAAGACACCGTGATATTTTTTTTCTTATGTAAATGGAGTGGCGTCAGAATTATATCGCCTAATAATTTTTCATCAATTAAGCTTTTGATATATATTACCGCAACCTCTTTTTCTTCTATTTTAAAAGATTTATTAACAACATCCATATTGTTATTAAGACGGCTTTTAAAATAATTTATATTCTCATCACAAGAAAAAAACATACTTATTCTCCGAGTTTAGTATGTTTTTAGAAAATCATTTTATTCAGACATAAATTTTATTAGTAAAACCAGATAAGTTTAGGTTTTTGTGTATGCAATTTGAACAGATAAATCGCTTGGCATATAATAATCATTATCAACGGCTTCGGCTTTAATCGAAATATAATACTCTCCCGCTTGTAAAAATGCTAAATCAAAATATCCGTAAACAAACCCTTTTTCATCATCTGATTCAAGAGTATAATTTTCATTATATAAAAGTCCACCTTCTGCGTTCGCTCCGTAATACAAGATAAAGTTCAAAGAAACCTCATCAAAATAATTGTCTTGTAAAGAAAATTCTAATCTATTATTTTCACTATCTAAGCCAATATTCGGAGTTGAAATTTTTATTTTATTTGTATAGATAATAGCGTCGCAATAATCACTGTTAGCAATTTCAACAGCCCCTAAAATCTTGCATGAAATAACAAACTCACCAACCGTATTCATATATTTGGTTACATCTAAAGAATTAGTTTTGCTTTTTATTATATCCGGCATGCCCTCATTAAACACAATGTTAAACTCATAACGCTCTGCCCTGCTATTTTTATCAACATATATATGTTTTTCACCATTAGATAGAGAGTAAACCTGTAAGCCAGAAGGTTTTTCAATTTTGGCATAAATAGAAATGCCGTACTGAACCAATGCAATAACAGCCCCCAAAGAAATTAAAACTATTAAAGAAATTATCCAAAATTTCCAACTTTTAAAAATATTATCTTTATATTCATATACCATATCTACATTATACAATTTTTCGCTTTTAAGTCAAATTAAAATATAACTATGAAATTTAATTATTTATAGGCTTTCATTATAATCAATAACATATCTCTGAAAGATTTGTTTATCAGATAAGATATTAGCAGAAACTCGGCAAGGTTTTTTAAGAACGCACTTTAATCAATCAATAAACTAATTAGCGAAACAACTTTTTCTATTGTTCAATTATTACTACAATCGAAGCAATTTCTTTTAGTGATTTGGAAGGGCAACCATATTGTATTTATGCTTTTTTCTGCTTGCGTAAAAAGCCTTGTGATAATTATTCTTAGTTTGTTTACATTCAGACAAATGGACTAGAAACATAAATATTATGTTAAAGTGAAATAATATTATGCACATTTCTATTACAGAGAATTAATACTATTATTGAATTTTAAGAGTTTTCTATAAATTACAAAGCATAATTTATATGTAATTATGGAATTCTTAGTCTTTTTCAAATCTACCTTAATTATGTATAAAGGAAAAACATAAAAAACATAAAAAAGTATTAAACAGTGCTTGACAGCAAGATTAAATTGTGCTAACATTGCAATGTTAACTTAAAAGAAATGATTTATTCACTAATAAGATTTAAGTAAATTAGCAAGTGCTAAATTTGAGTAAACGAAAAGAAACTCAAAAGATAATCCTCGATAGCTCAGTGGTAGAGCATCCGGCTGTTAACCGGCAGGTCGTAGGTTCGAGCCCTACTCGGGGAGCCAAATATACCATATATTGTGGCTTAGTGTAATACTAAACCACAATTTTTTATTTCTTTTTTAAGAAAATATTACTTTTGAGTGTCAAAATGAGTGTCAAAAAAATTATTTAATTTATTGGCTTCTTGTGATGTGGACATAATATTGCTTAGTGATTTGTGCATTACTATGTCCCATGCAATTTATTGCTATTTTGGATTTAAATTAAACAAACTTGCTTGTTATTTTTCGCAATCATTTTGTATGTGAGTGTAAATGCTTGCAGTTGTTTCCATTTAAGCATGATTGTAACAAAAGTTGTATTCACGTTCAAATGCACAGTCGCAATATAGACATAGTTATAAGTTATGCCATCAAAGAAATACGGCTCAAAAGAGTCATTGTTTTTTAAAGTGATTTTTTTCTGCTTGTTTTCTAGGTTGCCTTTTTAACCTTTTAATATAGTATGTTTTAGTGTTTAATTTCATTTATACACTAGATTATATGTTTATAATGCTAATTGGAGAAAACTATGGGAAATTTTAATTTGATAAATAAAAATTGCAACAACTTGAAAAATAAAAGAAGATGCAATTATTATAATTGTTGCCTTACATGCAGCGATTATGGACTGATTGGCTCAAGAGGTCCGCAAGAATTGCAAGGCCCAGTAGGTCCAATAGGTGCAACCGGTCCTTCAATTTATTTTATTATTTAAATTTAATTAAGAATTCGCTAAGAATACAGCTCGCAAATTTATTTAATTTTAACATTTGCATTTAAAAATAAAAATCCAGACGGTGTAACAGGCCCGCAAGGGATTCAAGGGATACTAAGGTGAAATTGGTCCACAAGGAGAACTGGACCTACTGGGCCATATGCACAACGGGCTTCTGTTGCTGCTACGTGCGATTCCGGCACTTTCAATCATGAAGTTGCAATTGGTCAGTATACTAAACGCAGTGGATTAATTTTATTGTTTCCGATAGTTCAAGTGCTTATACCACAGTACAATCGGGTTCATACCTTGTAAGTTTTAGTTTTTCAGATGCATTAACCAGTGTTAAAATAGTTGCGATTAATTCTTCGACATTTAATTTTTTTTGCAGCCAACACATTCAAGTCGGTCACGCATCTTTTGAATTTAAACGCAGGAACAACGATAAGAATATTAAAATAATGGCGGGGATAATATGACATATTACAACATGGCTCTTACCATTACAAAAATAACAGATTTTTAGAGATAATTTAATATAACTAATATGTTTGAATCAGTTGATTTTTTATTATCAAGATTTTTTTCTGCATTAAATTTGTTAACATAATAACATACAACTTTAAAAGCCCTATAAATTTCACTTAAAACAATTTTAATCTGATAATCTTGCATTACTTTAAATGAAATAATAAAGTTGTAATTTTATTATAAACTTATCTTTCCAATACATTAGTTCGTTTATCTTGTTTTGCATTGAGCCAAATGAATTTAGCCCGGTAAAAGATGATGTAAATCTTGTACCGGGTTTTTCTTTGTACTCACAGTATTGTTTTAGATTTGTTATTGGATAATCTATTTTATGGCATTATTAAATTACACTTC
>JAQVYC010000024.1 GCA_028708805.1 Clostridia bacterium
CTTATTTTAATTTTATCACCAAAGCCAAAAGAGTTTTTGTATCCTTTTAATTTCATTGTTTTTTCATCAAAAGTGTATTGGTCATCTGGCAAATTTTCAATTCTGATAAGCCCTTCAATTGTGTTTTCCAACTCAACAAAAACGCCAAAATTTGTAACACCACAAATGGCGCCGTCAAATTCTTCACCAATATGTTCTTGCATATATTCAGCCATTTTTAAAGAGCAAACCATTCTTTCTGCAACTTCGGCTCGTTTTTCTGTAATGCTTGCTTGGTTTGAAGCATCTTCTACAAACTCTTTTAACTCGTCTTTGGCTTCCGAACTTAGTCTACCATTCAAATAATCTTTAATAATTCGGTGAATTGCTAAATCTGAATATCTTCTTATAGGCGAAGTAAAGTGTGTGTAATAAGGGCTTGCAAGTCCAAAATGACCTAAACACAACTCGCTGTATCTAGCTTTTGAAAGGCTGATTAAAACAACTTTTTTCAAAACTTCTTCAAATAACTTGCCCTTTGAGCATTTAAGAATTTTTTGATAATCTTTTGGTGCAACAACTTTCGAAAATACAATTTTCAAACCTAAACTTTCCACAAAAGACAAAAGTACTTCAACTTTTTCTTCTGGCGGAGTTTCGTGGACACGGTATATAAATGGTATTTTTTTTCTGTAAAATTCTTCTGCAATAACTTCATTACAACAAACCATAAAGGTTTCAATTATTCTGTGAGAAATATTGTTTTCTCTTTTGCAAACCTCAATAAGTTGCCCTTTTTCGTTTAACTTGAAATAAGTTTCGGCAATGTCTAAATCTAAGAAACCAGCACGATCTCTTTTCTCTTCTAAAATAAGGCAAAGCTCTTCCATTATTTTAAATTTATCTTTTAGTTTTAAATATTTTTCGCCAACAGTTTCATCACCTTGAAGAGTAGCATAAACCTTATTATAAGTTAGTCTTGCAAAAGATTTAATAACACTTTCAAAAATTTTATAACTTACAACATTTCCTGAGGCATCTATAATCATAACGCACGAAAGCGTTAACCTTTTTTCTCCTTCATTCAAAGAGCAAATTCCGTTTGATAAGCTTGTTGGCAACATTGGAATTACATAACCAGGAAAATAAGCACTTGTTCCACGCAAAAAAGCTTCTTTATCAATATCGCTTCCCTTTCTTACATAATGTCCAACATCAGCAATGTGAACACCTAACTTATAATTTCCATCTGGCATTTTTTCAATTGAAATAGCATCATCTAAATCTTTTGAATCATCGCCATCTATTGTATAAATTATTTCATTTGTTAAATCTACTCTGTTTTTAATATCGCTCGCACTTACTTCTTGTTTTATTTTTTCAGCAGAATTTATAACATTTTCAGGGAATATTTCAGGCAACTTATTTTGTCTTAAAATTGCTTTTTCTAAAACACTACGGTCTGCCGCAGGTCCTAGAACTTCGGTTACAAGACCCCGTAATGCCTCATCGTTATTCGGCTGAGTTAAAACATTTACAATAACCTTATCGCCAACATTCGCCTTATTTAAACTTTTATTATCTATTAAAACAACCTTATGTAATTTAGGATTATCTCCCACAACATAGTTACCTATAAGACCATAAGTTAAGTTACCTATAATTGTAGTGTTGGCTTGCTCTAAGACTTTGCAAACTTCTGCAAGATTAGAATGCTCTCCAATATTCGTTGCTTTGATTAAAACCCTATCACCATCTAACGCACCTTTTATTTTATTAGGCGGAATAAAAAAATCGTCATCATAACCTTCTATGCTAACGAAACCAAAGCCCTTACTGTTTCCAACTAATGTTCCTTCGAATAAATCTTCTTTCATTAAATATCTTCTTTTAAATTAAATTTCTATCGCTTTGAATTTTTTGTTTTATTATTATGTCTTTTAAATCAAAATACAATTCTCTCATATTCTAGGAACTTATCCAACCGAAAATTACTACTGGCTTTTAGAAACCACAAGCTTTAAAAAGTCTAAAATGTTTGCTGCTCCTTTTCTTTCTTTTAAATAAAGGAAATGCTCTCTTAAATAGCAAAATTTCTTTATACTTTAACGAAAGAAAACTTGCATAGTTTATATTAAAAAAACAAAGTGTGACATACTTTAACTAAAATCAAAAGCGACAAAATTTGAATTTAGATAGCCTTAGGAAAATCTAACCAGATGCCTGTAAAGAAATATAAAACAACAAACACAACTAAAAGAGATGCCATCCATATTGTAATTCTTTTAAGCCTGCCATCTCTGGAATTATCCTTTGTATGCGACAAATAACTGTCACTGCCTCCGCTGATTGCAGATGATCCTGCTGGATTCGCACTAGATTGCAAAAGTGTAGATATAATTAAAACAATTGCACAAATAGCAATAGCAATAAGAAAGATTATTCTAACAATAGGAATAAACTCTCTTACAAAATCACTTACAACTACTCCCGCTTCAAACATTAAAAAATAATTCATTTAAAAAATCTCCTTTACGCCGTAGCAACAAATACGGTCGAATAAATAAACAACGCACAAAGAAAAATAAACCAAATTTTTTTTATTATGCGAATTTTAGAGTCGGCTATTATTTTAACAACTTTTCTCATTAAAAGCAAGCTAATAATTAAAAGAACCCCTAAAATAAAATATCTTAAAGTTGGAGATATGTCAAAATTTATAAAATTTCTAATATTGTTAAAAACATCACTCAATTTTATCAAACCGCCTTTTTCTTTTGCTTTTCTTTATTATACACAAAAAAACCAAAATTTCCATATGTTTTAAAAAATTTCTTATAAAACAGTCAATTTTTAAATTTGTTTAACACAAAAATTAAGGCACGGATAATATTAATTTATTTCTTTTGGATATTTCTTACATTTTCTCTGGTGTTTTTATTATTAATAAATCTAAAATGCTTTTAATTATGTTAAGTGCTAATTTTAAAATGTAAATCCAGTAGGCAATATGCGTTTTGTTTTCCTCATCGCTAAATCTATTAATTTCATAAAAGGTGTTTAAAAGTGTGCATAGGTCATATAAATAATCTGCTAAATAATTCGGCTTTCGCTCTTTAAATGACCTTATAAAGTTTCTTTCGAAGGCGAGTAATTTGAGCTTGATATCTTTCTCGATTTTGTCTTTGCTTTCATAATCAATATTAAAGTCTGCCTTAATATCTTCAAACTTTTGCAATAATTTGTTAATTCTCACAAATGTATAAAGAATATACGGACCTGTTCTGCCTTCGGTGCGTGAAAATTTTTCTATGTCGAAAATATAATCTTTTTCACGGTTGTTTTGCAGGTCAGCAAACTTAATTACACTATTAACAATTATATTCAAATCTTGTTCACTAACTAAACTTAAAGTTTCTTTATTTTGCCTTAAAAGAGTTTTAACCTCTTCAAAAAGGTTGTCTAATTGTGGCGAAGAGCCTTCACGGGTTTTAAAAGGTTTGCCACTCGGGTCGTTAACCGTTCCGAATCCTAGAAATTCCAAATTGTTTTCATTGATTATATCAGCCTTTGAAACCGCTCTGAAAAATTGAGTAAAATGTAAATCTTGCCTTGAATCCGCTAAATAAATTATGTGGTCTGGGTTAAAAAGCTTAACTCTTTTTAAAACAGTAGCCATATCTGTTGTGCCATAAAGATAGGCTCCATTTGACTTTTGATATATAAGTGGCGGAAGTTCTTTTTTGTCTGTTTCTTTTCCTATTTCAATAATTTTCGCACCGTTACTTTCTTTTATCAATTTTTTTTCATTTAATAAAGCGGTTAACTCATCAATGTATTCATAAGCATCACTTTCGCCGTCATAAAGGTTAAATTCAATACCCATAAACTCATAAATTCTTTTAATGTCATCACTCGAGATTTGCTTTATAGTTTTCCAATATTCAACAAATTCTTTATTACCATCTTGCAATTCTTTTGTAATGCCTGCACAGATTTCATTTAAACCATCGTCTTCCTTAACTCTTTTATTTACATCTAAATATATTTCCTGCATTAAATTTAATGTAAGATTTTCCATTCTTACATTTCGCTCTTTTAAGCCGTAAATAATAATTCCAATTTGCAACCCGAAATCGCCATAATGAATGTCAGAAATTGTTTTATGTCCTGCATATCTAATAATTTTTTTTATGGCTTCGCCAATAATAGGGCTTCTTAAATGCCCCACATGCAGCGGTTTTGCAATATTTGGACCACCATAATCTAAAAAATAAAGCTCAGGCTTTTGTGGTTTGGCTAAACCAAATTTTTCTTCATTTGACATTTTTATAATATATTTATTTAAAATGTTCTCAGAAACAATAATGTTTAAATATCCAGGTTTGGCAGGGCAAACCTCTTTAATTAAGTACTTTAAAGAAGTGTCTTTCATTGCTTCACTAGCAATTTTTTGAGCTATTTCAAAAGGCGGCTGATGATAAATTTTAGCCAAAGAAAAACAATCATTGCTTTGAAAATCGCAAAGATTTGGCATGTTCGATTCCTGCACTTTTGCAGTTATGTTCTCATATCCGCATTTTTGATAAATGCCATTTAGCATTGAACTTAAATCATCTTCAATCATTTAAAAAAATCCTTTCTAGCAGTAAAACGCAAATATTTTAAAACAGAAATTTTTAAGAATTTTTAATAAGTTATTAAAAAGCAAATTTTTAATATATCCAACTTTGTGTAACAACAAAGAATTTTGCATAACATTTATTTGCTTTGTTAAATCAAATTCAACGACTGAATTATTTTCTTGACTTACTGTTCCAAAACTTCTATTAACTTATTTTTGCTACCTATATGGTTCAAAAGATTTTATCAAAAAAAGCCAACAATAACAACCATTTTATAAAATAACTATAAAAAAGTTATACAGCTTATAATTTATAAAAACAAATTTCAAATTAAAAATTTTATAAATTTAAGTATAGTTGCAACAAATATGTAAATAATAAAGTATCAAAGGAGCATTTATGAAAAAACAAATTACAACAAAAGATTTGCAATCTTTAAACGAACTAATGACTTTTGAAAATTGGATTGCCCTTAAATTATCAAATTTCAGTAAACAGATTTCAAATACAGAACTAAAAACCCATTTTTCTAAAATGGCAAAAATGCACTCTATGCATCACAAAAACTTATTAAATTATTTATCAACAAATGTCGAAGATTAATAATTGAGAAGATTCACTAAGGAATCTACTCGCAACAATTCGAATAATCAAAAGAAGAATTCTATATTAAATTAAAGAATAAAAAGGAGTATTTATGACAGAACAAGAAACATTGCAGGATATTTTAATTGCTCAAAAATTTTTATTAAGTATGTATAATCAGTTCGGGTTAGAATGTTCTAACCTACCCCTACGAAAATTATTAATTGAGCAATATACAGAGATATCACATAACAATTTTAAAATTTTTGAAATAATGCAAAATGAAGGATTTTACCCAGTTACACCGGCAGATATTCAACAAGTAAACGAAGCAATTCGTATGCATACACAAATGCACGAAGATTTAACTTCAAAAATAGAATAAAATTAACTTAATTTAAATCATTCTGAACACTAGTCGCAAGTTTGGCGACTAGTTTTTTTAATTGATTCGAAAATGTTAAAACAAATATAATTTGAAGATACAATAAATACATTTAAAACGGATTAAATGAGAACTTATCCAATGATTGCAAAGACAAGATGACTATATTGATAAACAACATTATTGTTGACACTTTTCAAGATTGTAATAATGTTTTAACTAAAAAAAAACTATCCTTATTTCCAAAAATCGTACACTTTCTATTACTTCATTTTTTGACAAAAGATTTGTTAAAAAAGTTTAATTATTTATGAATAATAATTAGTATTATGTCCATAATAATAAAGTCGGCAGGAGCGAGCCATTGCTTGACAACGAGCAATGGCCGACAATGCTCTTAGAGCATTGATCGTACTTTCAAAAAGAAAGAACGACTCTTGCCGACTTTATTATTTTCTAAACTTAAAATAGTTTAAAGAAAGCTTCCTAACAAAATAAACAAGCTCAACATTAGGAATTAAATTAGATAAATTCTCACTTGAAAGTTTATAAGAAAAACAAAACATTCCAAATTTGATTGATATTAATTAGATTTTCAATATATCTTTTACTCAAAACAAAACCGCTTTTCATTGATTGATTTTCTTTAACTACCTTCTTCATTTATCAAAGATAAAACAAAAAAATTCGCTTTATAAGCGAACTTTTTTATTATATTAACTGCTTATTATCTTTTAGCTTTTTGGGATTTGGTTACAACTCTTAAAACAACCAAGGCTATTACTATTAATATTATAATTGCTAAGGCTATATTTATTATGTTGATTTGATCGGCTTCAATTATGAATTTTACATTTTCAAAGTCATAAGAAATTTCATAGTTTGGATTATTCGTTCCAGTTAATGTTCCTGGTATTATGTCATATTCACCAACAACATCTCCTTCTTCTCTAGATAACGCTCCTTCAAGTTCCTCACCTTCAACTAAGCCAGTTGCTGTATATGTTATTTCTGGGTCGATTTTTAAACTTGCCTTTTTTATTACATCTTCTTCAATTGATATTGTTAATGCTCGCTTAGTTATTTCCCCATCAACTGTAAATGTTTCTTCGGATAAAACATAATTGTTGTTATCAAGTGTTATGTTTCCAGCCGTTACAATATTTGCATCCGCTACATTTTTGCTGTTAAATAACGCACTGCCAATTGTAAGATTAACTGTATCACTTTCTAAAATTCCTGTAATAGAATAAAGCTCGTCGGTTATATTGGTACTTGTTACGCCATCATATATTTTTGTTACCTTCGCTTCGGCATTTGCCACAACTATTATTTCTTTTGGGCTTATACTAAAAAGTGTTGTTGTGTTCGTTAGATTATAATTACTGTTTTCAACTGTCATTGTTGCGGTTGCAGTGTAATCTACTGCTGCATTAATTTGTTCACCGCTTACAGTTAACAACACCGTTTCATCTTCAATTCCTGTTTCAACAGTTGCAGTTGGCTTTTGTTCTTCGCCATTATATACAAATGTTGTTTCACCCCAAACAACAGCTATATCTTTTGGAGTAATCTCTCCTTGAATTGTAAATGTTGTACTTGATAATGTATAATTGCTATTTTCTACCGCTAATCCTGTTACAGTAACAAGATTTGCATCTGACACATCTTTACTGTTATATGTAGCTGATTCTATTGTTATAACAATTTCATCATCTCCAAAATCCCCACTTAATGTGTAGTGGTCGCTGGTAACTGTTGCTGTTGTATTACCGTCATATTCTTTCGTAATTGTTATATCTTTGACTGTTAGGGTAATTGTTGTTATAACAATTTCAAAGCTTGTTGTTTGATTAGTAATGTTATAATTATCATATGTCTGACTTAAATTTACCGTTGCTATATAGTTGCCAACATTAATTGATTGATTATCCGCTGTTACAGTAAATTCAATAGTTTCATTTTCAATACCTGTTTCAATAGT
>JAQVYC010000015.1:0-26270 GCA_028708805.1 Clostridia bacterium
TATCTTCTAATATGTTGGGTTTGGGCAATGCATCAACGCCTATGGGCATAAAAGCAATGCAGAAATTAGATGACCATAGCGGGAATATTAATCCTTCTATGATTATGCTTTTAATTGTAAACGCAAGCATTATTCAGTTACTTCCAACCACCACAATAGGATTAAGAGCTTCGTCGGGTAGCCAATCCCCTAGCGATATTATTATTCCTACAATTATTGCAACTACTATAACTTGTATTTTTAGCATAATATTAGCAAGATTATGTGAAAAATTATTTTTTCGTAATAAAAATAATAACTCAACAGATATAAAAGACAAAATTAATAAGGGGGGTAAAAAATGATTATTAGCAATTATTTAGTCCCTGTTATAATATTAGCACTTTTAATTTATGCTGTTTATAAAAGACTTGAAACTTATAATATTTTTGTAAAAGGTGCTCGTGATGCTTTTGATTTAGTACTCAGCATTTTCCCCTTTATTGCCACCATTATGATAATGGTCGCACTTATGAGAGTAAGTGGCTTGACAGATGTTTTAGTAAGCATTCTAGCCCCTTTATTCAATGTTTTAGGCATTCCCACAGAAGTAAGCGAGTTGGTTTTATTAAGACCCTTCACTGGAAGCGGTAGTTATGCTATTTTAAATGGAATTTTTGAAACTTATGGACCAGATTGTTATATATCTAGATGTGCGTCAGTTATGATGAGTACAAGTGAAACCATTTTTTATGTTGCATCAGTTTACTTTTCTCAAACTTCTGTAAAAAAACTTTCTTATGCCATTCCGTTGGCTTTGGTTTGTAGCTTATTTGGAACAATAGTAGCATGTTTGATTTGCCGTTTTATCTAAGAATTATTTTATAAACATTTAATAGACTTTAATAGTTAGAATAAAATCGTTAATTTTTTATTTTTACATTTTATAAATTTTATAAATATCTAATTCTTTATCTTAATTAATTGCTAAAAGATTAAAAAACTATTCAAATTTCATTTTTTTTATTTCATCTAAGTATTTACCGTCTTTATCATTTGTTATTAAAACAGGTAATATCTTTAAGGTTTCATTTCCACCTTTTACCGCTTCTATAAAAACTAAAGTTGCCGGAGAATTTAAATCTGGTTGAGTAAAAAATAATTTTTTAGGCTCCAAGCCATTTAATTTTAAATTAAAAATTAATTCGGCGGTTCTATTACTGTCATAAACCACATAAAAACTTCCACCAAATTTTAAAAGATTTTTTACAACTTTTATTATTTCATCCATATTAATAGTAAGTTCATGTCGGGCTATACTTTTATTTCTATTTTGATTTAAAATTGCTGAACCAAATTTTTTATATGGTGGATTACAAACAATAATATCTGCTTGACTAATATTTAATTCCCTTTTTTTACTTAGTAAATTTAATTGCTTTATATCACAATTAATAATTTTTATAACTTCATCTAACTTATTAAAAATCACACTTCTATTTGCCATATCAACAAGTTCTGCTTGAATTTCAACTCCTAAAACTTTGCGAAGTTTGTTTTTATATGCAACTAAAATTGCAATAATTCCACTCCCTGTTCCTAGGTCTATTAAGAAATCTTTTGGTTTAGCATTAACGAAATTCGAAAGAATTACTGCATCACTTGTAAATCTATATAAATTTTTATTTTGAATAATTTTTAAACCATCTAACTGTAAATCTTCAAATTTTTCATTTTCTTTTAATAAATTATTTTTATTGCTATCATTTAAAAACTCATCGTTATTTTTTATATCACTTTCTTTATTCATTAGTATTACCACTGACATCATTAAGCTGATTGTTTTTATTGAATTTAAGGTCTTCTAGCGGAAATTCTCTATAATTATCATTCACCATAACATTAACCGTCTTTTTTAAGAGATTATTATATATTACTCTTCCTACACCTTCAGGTGTTTTAACTTCACTGTTTATTTTAGGCATTTGTTTTAATATTTCGGCATATTGACTGTTTTCATAAGCCAAACAACAAAGTAATCTACCACATAAACCGCTAATACTTGTTGGATTAAGGGATAATCCTTGATTTTTTGCCATTTTTATACAAACATGAGCAAAATCGCCTGTGTTTTTACAACAGCAACAAGTTCTGCCACAAATACCCATACCGCCTAGGATTTTAACTTCATCCCGACTTCCTATTTGACGCAATTCAATTTTCATTTTAAATTCTTGTGCTAAAAGTTTGACAAGTTCTCTAAAATCTATTCTTTTTTCCGAAACAAAACTAATAATAATCTTGCTTCTATCTAAAAGTAATTCGGCATTTACCAACTTCATTTCCAAAGACAAACTTTTAACTATTTCTTTTGTTCTAGCTAAATAATTTTTAACTTTCTTTTTATTTTCTTCGGCAGTCATCACATCTTTTTCACTAGCTAAACGCAGAACCTTTTTTAATGGTTCCTTAGGTTCCTTACTTAAATTTTTTATGTTAGTAACAACTTGCCCAAACTCTAAACCTCTAACCGTTTCCACAACAACATAATCTTGAATATTTAAATTTATATTATTTGGGTCAAAAGAATAAATTTTAGGTTGATTATTAAATTTAATGCCTACTTCTTTAAACTGCATATATATTTTACCTCCAATATTTTAAAAAGCAAATAATCGGTTATTAAAACAGTGCTTACATTTGCGTTAAACTGTCTTTTAGACAACACTATTAAATTTAAAATTTCATAAATACAATCCACATTAAATGTTTTTGTTAAACTCTGTATTTTTTCATCATCAGAAATAAGAAAATGAGCATGTAAAATTTTTTCTAATATTTCCTGCAAAATATTAAGACGAATCATAAAACTTTCTTTTTGCGAAAACTTGCCAACAAAATCAATTATATTCTTACTGCTTTTCATATTTATTAATAAATTCAAAACGAAATCATATTCACTTAAAGTTTTATCGCCAACCAAAGCAAGAGTTTTACCAAGCCAGCCTTTACCTAATTTTATAGCAATATGATTCACAGAGCCAATTTTATCTGTAAGGATTTTAGACATTTCATCAACTTTTAATGGCTCTAAATTAAATATTTGAGTTCTTGATATTATTGTTTGTAATACATTATTAACATCAGTTGTGTTCAGCAAAAAGATAACATTTTTGGGAGCATCTTCTAAAATTTTTAAAATTTTATTTTGTGCCTGATTTGTTGATTTATCCATATTATTAATTATAAATATCTTGTATTTCATCAACATAGGTTTGATTGCAATGTTTTTTAAAATTGATTCACTATCTTCAACTAAAAAAGTGTTTTTTTGCGGATAAACTAAGATATCAGGATGAAAGCTATACAATATTTTCAAGCAATTATCACAAGAAAAACATGGCACATTCGATTCATCCTGTGCATTCTTCTTGTTACACGCAAGCCTTAAAATTACAGCCCTGCAAAATTGTTTGTTATATTCTTCATCTTCGGACGAAATTAAAAAACAATGAGATACACGATTAGACTGTATTAGTCTTTCAAATTTAATAAAAGATGAACTTTTAATTATTTGCTTTAATATTTCCACAAATTTATTTTATCATATTCAGAATTTTATAGCAAGAGATTAATTTTTATTTGAATTATACTCCCTGAATATTAATTGCCTTATATGTATATAAATGCGTGGTTTGTATAATTATACATTTAAAATAAATCTAATTAATATCTTTATGTTTTAATTTTGCTTTTAACACATCTGATCGTTTAAGATTATATTTAGAAAAAATTGCCAATGCAAGAGCAATAGAAATAGCACATCCAATAAAAACAATACAACCAAGCCAGTTTTGAACACTGATTGCTTGAACAGGTTCTGCTGAATTAAACTTTATTAAATCAAGCAAAACTCCAAGAATTAAAAGAGCGACCGAATTTGCAATGTTATAAGCAAAAGTCATAAAACCACTATAAATTCCGCTATTATTTTCCTTAGTTTTCAACCTGTCCATTGTAATAACATCGGCATACATAGAAATAGGTAAAGAATATAATGCACCTGTTCCAAAACCGCAAACAAAAATGCAAGACAACACCACATAGAATGAAGCAATATTTTCTATATAATTCCTAAAAATAAAGCTTATTGCAGTTAATCCAATGCCTATAAGAACAATAATAAGGGAAATTTTTAAAGCTGGCTTTTTATCAATTCGGTTAGATAAGTAAATCCAAAAAGGTTGTGAAATAATTGCTGAAATGAAAAGTATTGTCATCAATAATGCAATTTGTGAACTGGTAAAATGATATGCATATGTGAATAAATGCAATCCTACCGAACATAGAAATGCGGTCGAAATTAAAGCAACTGAATAACCAATTATAATCGGGCCATAATTCTCTTTTTTAAGAGCGAGAAAAAAAGTATAAAAAATATTAAAAAATGAATTTACTGAATTGACTTTTAATTTTTTAACTTTTCTAACTTTATATGTTTTTTGAACTTTTTTAATTGTTCCTACAATACAAATAATGCCACAAATTAAACCAAGCATTGAAGTAACATAAGCAATATTAACATATCCAGTTTGCATAAATTGCGATTGTTCCCCGCCACTGCTCGGCATAAATATAAACATTAAAACGCTAGGCATAATCATTCCCAAAATAAAAAAAACTGTTTTATAACCTTGAAGCTTAGATTGTTCTTGATAGTCTGGCACTAAATCAATCCCAAGAGCTACATAAGGTGTTGCAAACATTGTACAAAAAGTTTCCAACGATATAAGTCCAACCAGTAGCCAGATGAATTTGATTCCGTCAGATGTATTAATAGGCACTAACCATAACAAAATATTAAACAAAACCATTCCAAAGGTTGCCACTAACATAAAGCCCAGTCTTTTGCCAAAAACTTTATTATCATGTTTGTCTGAAATGTGTCCAATTATGGGGTCAGAAATGCCATCCCAAAAAACACTAACAGCCACGGCAATACCAACAAGTGTGCCAGAAATTCCTAGCACACTTGTTCCATAGAACATTATAAAATTGTTAACTGTTTGAGCAATTGTTCCATAGCCAAGATTGCCAATTCCATAACAAAATTTAGTTTTAAAGTCAAGTTTCATTATAATTTATATTATGAGCCAATCTTAGCAAAATAAAACCTTGTTATAAAATAAACTATGTAATATATTTTAATACTTGATAATATCTTATAATTTAAACAAGGTGAAATTTATTTCGTGTGAATTATGTCTATGTTTTCCATAGCATTTTCAATTAAAGCATTAAATTCTAATTTACTTTCTTGCTTTTTCACCTTTTCGATGTTTGGTTTAATAATAGGATTTTGAGGTAGAAAAATAGTACAACAATCTTCATATGGTAATATAGATGTTTCATAAGTGTTAATGTTTTTGGCAATTTGAATTATTTCAGACTTATCAAAAGATATAACGGGTCTTAATACTGGCACATTACTTAAAATACTATTAAACACTGTTATACTTTCAATTGTCTGACTGGCAACCTGCCCCAAATTTTCACCCGTTATAATTGCATTTATGTTATACTTTTCGCAAATATTTTCAGCTATCTTGAACATAAATCTACGCATAATAGTTATCATATATTTATCATCACATTTAGTATGTATTTGCTCTTGAATTTTTGTAAAAGGAACCATAAAAATTCTTATATTTCCCGCATAGTCCGATAATAATTGTGCAAGTTTTATAACTTTATCTTTTGCTTGCATACTTGTATAAGGAAAACTGAAAAAATGAACAGCATTTAAAGTTAATCCTCTTTTTGCCATTAAATAACCCGCCACAGGACTGTCAATACCACCTGACAACATTAATAATCCTTGCCCTGCACTGCCAACAGGCATTCCGCCTACACAATTGATTTTCTCCATTAATATATAAGTGAAGCCATTATCACGAATTTCAACAGTGAACTCAATTTCAGGTTTACTTAAATTTACTTTTAATTTTTTATATTTTTCTAAAACAATTCCACCTAAATGAGCAGAAAATTTGTCTGAATGAAAAGGGAAGTTCTTATCTGATCTTTTCACAGATACTTTAAAAGTAAATTCATCCGATTTTATGGTTTTAATTATGTGGTCAAAAAACAGCAAAGATTGTTTTTCAATTTCTGCTTGATTTGTTTCTATTTCCCAAGCACAACTCAAAGAAGTAAGACCAAAGATTTTTCTCACTTTATCCGTGATTTTATTATAATCCTTATCTTCAAAATCTGTAATGAGATATCTTCCTGAAATTCTTTTTACCTTACATTTTATATCCTTTAAAGAATTATTAATATTATCTATTAACAATTTTTCAAAGAAACTCCTATTGCGTCCTTTTAGATGAATTTCACCGTATCTTAATAATATAACTTTTCTCATAATACCTTCTCTTTTTAATTCAGTAATCAACTTTTAAAATTTTAATAAAATTTTTAAACAAAATTATTTATTAATTCTTCTATAAAGTTCGTTTATGCAATCAGCCAAAATCTTACTGCCCTCTTTCACTTCTTCTAATGTTGTAGAATTAGAAAAACTAACTCTAATATTTCCATCAATTTCTTTTCTTGAATAGCCCATTGCTTCCAAAATTCTATTTCCACCTTTTTTAGATGAACATGCGCTTCCAATGCTAAATAATAATCCCCTACTTGCACACATATGAAGCAATGTTTCTCCCTTTAAACCTAAAACACATAAAGAAAGAATATATGGTGATAGGTTTTTATTCTGTATGAATTTCAAATTTATTTTATTATCTATTAAATTTAATAGACTTTTAACGAAGGTTTGCTTTAAAGTTAAGACCTTTTGACAATTTTCCTCAATATCAGCAAGATTTTCAAGCACAGTTTTAAAAGCCATTATACTAGCAGTGTTTTCAGTGCCTGAACGAATATTATATTCCTGCCCACCACCCCAAATTTGAGTTTGTAATTTATTAGGGTTTTTAACATATAAAACACCTAGCCCCTTCGGACCATGAATTTTATGAGCACTTATTGTATAAAAATCTATATTTAAGTCGGATAAATCTATATTAAATTTTCCAAATGCTTGTACGCCGTCGACATGTAAAATAGCATTTGGGCAATACTGCTTTTTCAGGTTACAAATTTTATTTAAATCGTTAATCGCCCCTGTTTCGTTGCTTACATGCATAACTGAAATAAAATTAACATCTTCGGATAATAATTTTTCAAATGAATTATAATCAATTTCGCCATTTTGTTGCAAATCCACAAATTCAACTTGCGTGTTTCTATTTGATTTTAAATTTAAAGCAATATTATAAACTGACGGATGTTCGCCTTTTGAAACAATCATTTTTTTAAAAGAATTTTTATATGAACCTGAAATCGCCAAATTTGAAGCCTCTGTTGCTGAACCTGTGAAAATGATATTATTGTTAAATTTTACATTTAGTTTATCACAAATTATTTTTTTAACACACATAATCTCATTATAAATATCCGCTCCTTCTAGATAAAGCGAAGAAGGGTTGAAAAATTTTTTCGTACTATATAAAATTAAATTATCTACTGCTTTTTTATGCAATTTTGTCGTGCTTGCATTATCTAAAAATATCATTTTTACCTTTTATTATCATAATTAATTATGTAACTTTAACATACCACAAATTAATTTGTCAATTATAAATATGTTTTAGCTAGAATATATAATTAAATAAAATATAAATTATTTAATTTGTTCTTATAAACGATAACTTGCAAAATTAGCTTATGAAGTATTTAAATTTTTATTTGAGTAGTTTAAAAGAAAAAGATTTTCAAAAAAATATTAACTACATTAAATAATAAAGTATGCAAGATAAGTTAATTAAATATATAAAAAGCATATTAACTTTCAACAACAAATTCAAATAAAATACTACTGACAGTATTATGCACTGCATAACACCGCTAGATATAGCTTGCAATCAACTTTTTTACATCTAAGATGTTTTTTTAGACTATTCATTCTAATAAAAATATATGCACCTTTAATTGCTCTTCCATAAATTTAAAATCTTTTAATGAATGTAAATAAAAAAATTATAAGATTTTTATTCCTTATAATTTTTTAAATATAATTTTATTCTAATGTTTCAGTTACTGTGGTTATTTTAAAATTATTTTGTTTAAAATAATCTATAATTTTTGGAAATGCTTTTAAGGTTGCTCCCGTAGGATGCATTAAAATCAAATCCCCACTCTGTGCATTTTTAATAGCACGAGAGTAAATTAAATTTTCATCTTGATCTCTCCAATCAATTGTGTCTTTTGTCCACATTATAGTTTTATATCCTAAACTTTTAGCTACGGAAATAGTTTTGTCATCATATGCTCCGCTAGGTGGAGCAAATAATTTCATTTCAATTCCCGTTAAATTTTTTACAATCTGGTGAGTTTTATTTATTTCATCATAACTTTCTTGCTCGGATATTTTATCTTGACTTTTATGTAAATAACCATGATTTGCTATTTCACAATCTGAGTTGATTATTTCTTTCACTAGTTCTTCATTTGTTAATGCCCAAACACCACCAACAAAAAATGTACATTTTATATCCTTTTTCGATATTATATCTAATAAAGGTTTTATAAATTCATCTCCCCAATAAACATTTATCATTAAAGAAATATTTTTGTTATTAGTATTACCTTGATAAATTGCACGAGCCTTTGAATTGCTATTAAAAACATTTAATGTTCCTCCTACATAAGCAAAAGCAAAAACTGTTAATAAGACCATAACAATAATCAGATTTGTAATAACACTCTTGAAGCCACTTTTTGATTTTATCTTCATAAATAATATTTTCATATTAAAATGTATGCAATATATTTTAATTAAATGCTGATTTAGCTTGTCGAATAAAAAAGTAACAAGTAAATAAAAATCAAAGGATAAAGTAGCAAATAATAGATTGTTTACTAAACTTTATTATACCTTTGATTTTCTTAATCTTTTAAATTAAGTATAAATACTTTATGCCTTTGCTATTAGTTTAAGCCCGATTCTATTTCTTTCATCAATTTTTATTACTTCAACTTCTACTTTATCCCCGACCGTTACAATATCTTCAACTTTTTCTACTCTCTGAGTTGATAATTTTGAAATATGAATCATACCATCTTTGCCCGGAGCAATTTCAACAAATGCCCCAAAAGGTGCTGTTTTTATTACAGTGCCAGAATAAATTTTACCTATTTCAACATTTTCGACTATATTTAGAATTATTTGTTTGGCTATTTCAGATTTTTCGCTGTCAGTTGAAGCAAGAAACACTTGCCCATCATCTTCAATATCAATCTTTACGCCTGTATCGCTTATAATTTTATTTATTACCTTGCCACCTGAGCCAATAACTTCTCTTATTTTGTCTGGGTCAATTTCAAAAGTTATGATTTTTGGAGCATATTTAGATAAGTCTTTTCTAGGCATATCAATTACATCTAGCATTTGATTTAAAATATTTAATCTCCCAATTTTAGCTTCTTTTAAAGCCATTTTTAAAATTTCTTCGTCAATGCCTTTTATTTTAATATCCATTTGAATGGCGGTTATGCCATTTTCAGTTCCCGCAACTTTAAAATCCATATCGCCAAGGAAATCTTCCAAGCCTTGAATATCTGTTAAAACCAATACTTTGTCGTCTTTTTTTATAAGACCCATTGCAATTCCTGCAACTGGTGCTTTTATTGGAACCCCGCCATCCATTAATGCTAATGTTGAACCACATACACTCGCCATTGAGGATGAGCCATTTGAACTCAACACTTCGGAAACTAGCCTTAAAGAATAAGGAAATTCATCTTCCATAGGAATCATAGGTTCTAATGCCCTTTCCGCCAAAGCACCATGCCCTATTTCTCTTCTTCCTGGCCCACGCAAACCTCGTGATTCGCCTGTTGAATAAGGTGGCATATTGTATTGATGCATATATCTTTTAGATTCCTCATTATCAAAACCGTCAAGTTGCTGTGCATCGCCCATTGCCCCTAATGTCAAAGTTGTTAAAACCTGAGTTTGTCCACGGGTAAAAACTGCCGAACCATGAACTCTCGGCAACAAACTAACATCACACCAAATAGGACGAATTTCATTTAATTTTCGACCATCTGGACGAACAGAATCTTTTAAAATTCTTTCTCTTACTTTTTCTCTAAATATAATTTCTAGCACATCGCCTATTTGTTTGTCTTTTTCTTCATACTTAGTTGAGAAATGTTCTTTAGTTTCTTTATCAACTTGTTTTCGTCTGAGATTTCTTTCTTTTCTATCAAATGTACTTAATATCCAATCAATTTTTTCATTGCTAAATTCTCTTATATCTTTTTCCAAGTCTGAATCAATTTGATTTAAAGTATATTCTCTTGGCTCTATGTTTAAACTATCTTTTATATCCTGCTGAAATTTAACAAGCTTTTTTATTTCTTCGCTGGCTATCATAATGGCTTTTAGCATTTGTTCCTCTGTAACTTCTTTTGCACCAGCTTCAATCATCATAATTGCATCTGCCGTTCCACATACTGTCAAGCTTAAAAGACTTTTATCAGACTGTTCAGCATTCGGGTTAATTATATATTCATCATCTACAATTGCAACATTAACAGAGCCTGTTGGTCCTTCAAAAGGAATTCCTGAAATAGATAATGCAAAACTAGCACCTAACATTGCAAGAGGCTCTGGTTTCACATCTGGGTCAATTGACAAAGCGGTCGCCACTACATTTACATTATGATAAAAATTTTTCGGAAATAAGGGACGAATTGAACGGTCAATTAACCGAGAAGTTAGGATAGCTTCATCACTACCTCTCCCTTCACGCCTTTTGAATCCGCCGGGGATTTTTCCAACTGAATATAATTTTTCTTGAAAATCTACTTCTAGTGGGAAAAAATCAATTCCTTCTCTAACCTCATCCGACATTGTTGCGTTAACCATTACCAAAGTATCGCCACACTTAACTAGACAAGAACCGTGTGAAAGTTCGCAAAACTTTCCTGTTTCTATTATAACTTCCTTACCACCCATTTGAGTTTTATATACTGTTGCTTGCTTATTACTCATATTTTCACCTCTTTATTATTTGATTAAATACATTTTCATTCATATTCCTATTTTGATTTTTGACAGTTTAAATGCCTGTTTTTTTAAGGAAATAGAAAATATTTATTTGTTTAAATTTTCGAAAAATTTTAAAAAAATAGCTGGGTTAACCGCCAGCTATAAAATTATCTTATACCTAATTTTGTTTTTAATTCTCTATATTCGTTTATGTTTTTCTTTTCTAAATATTTAAGCATATTTTTTCTACGACCAACCATTTTTAAAAGTCCTCTTCTTGTATGGTTGTCCTTAGGGTTAATTTTTAAATGCTCTGTTAAATGATTTATTTTTTCTGTTAACAACGCAATTTGAACATAAACCGAGCCCGTATCCTTATCTGATAATTTGAAACCATCAATAACTTCTTTTTTGTCTTTCATTTTTCTACCTCCTATTATTCTAAACACCTATAAACAAAGCAAATCGTGATTTTGAGGTAAGCACTCGATAAACATTGCCTATGGTTAATTAATATTATAAATTAAACTGACCAATTTGTAAAGTGCTTTTTTAAATAATATGTAAATTAATATTTTTATCAGATTAGAATTTAACTTTCTTCATATAAACCTTTTAATTTATCATAGACTATTTCACCTGCTCTATCTAAAATATCACCACTTAATTTTTGGTCGTAAAATTGGTCTAATTCAAAAGCTTTACCAATAACTATTTTATTCCTTCTAAATAATTTCGGCTTTTCCCTTATATTTATAGGAATTATAGGAACCTTTGCCTTTATGGCAAGCATACAACATCCACCCTTTATATCTTTTAAATCTTCGTCAGTTTTATTTCTTGTTCCTTCTGGAAACATACTTAATAAGTTTCCGTCTTTTAGAATTTTCAAACAAGTCTTTATACCACTTACCCCTGGGTTTCTTCTATCTACCGGAATAACGCAAGTAGATTTAAAAAACCATGATTTAAATTTTGTATTAAACAATTCTTTTTTACCTAACGAATAAACCTTTCTAGTATTATATGAAATAATTAATATCGGGTCTGCATTACTTAAATGATTGCAAATAAAAATCGCTCCACCCTTTACAATATTTTCCCTTCCAACAACTTTGGTTGGATATAAAATTCTAATAAAAATCCAGGTTAAAACCCATAATAATCTATACATTTATTCTCCTAATACTTTGGCTTGTTTTTATTGAATGCGTTATATTGATTTAAAATAGCAAGTTCGTTTTCAGTTAAAGGCTTAAATTCGCCTTTTTTTAAGCTACCTAATTTAATTTCACCAATTGAAACCCTTTTTAGCAAAACAATATCTTTACCAATTGCTTCAAACATTTTTCTAATTTGTCTATTTATGCCTTGTTTGATTTTAACTGACAGTTTCGTTTTATTAACCTTGCCAAGCTCTTTTAACTTTTTATTTAATACTTCTACTTTTGCTTTGGGTAATCTTTCGTTATTTATAACAACACCTTTGCGTAAGACCGCAAGTTCGCCTTCTTTGATATCACCCTTTATTGTGCAATGATATTCTTTTTCAACTTCAAATGATGGATGCATTAAAATTTGAGCAATTTCGCCGTTGTTAGTTAATAACAACAAACCTTCTGTGTTGTAATCTAATCGACCTATCGTAAACAGCCTAATATTGGGAATGCTGATAAGCTCAAACACAGTTTTCCTGTTACGATCATCCTTTGATGTGCAAATATATCCTTTTGGTTTATTTAATTTATAATAATAAAAATTGTCGGTTAATTTTATTACTTTACCATTATATTCAACTATATCTTTTTTTTCATCAATCTGAATTCCAAGATTTGTAACTAGTTCTCCATTTATTTTAACTTGTCTATCTAAAATTAATTCATCACATTTTCTTCTGGAAGCAACACCCGCTGTTGCTAAAAATTTATTTATTCTCATTTAAAATAATTAAGCACAAAAACAAAAAAAAGTCAACTATTTAAAAGTCATACTTATTTTTATGTGGATTTTCTCAAAATTTTTTAACTAAGATATAAAAAATAAAAAATGTTTATTTAATATTCAAATTATTAAAATTCCATAACCCAAAGCTCCATTTACCTATAAAGTCTTTTATGCTTTGAATAAATGTATTGGATTTAACCTTATCTGTTGTTAATACCTCATCTTTAAATAGGAGTTTGTCTTCCAGATAAACTTTAACATTACCTACTTTTTGCTCTTTCTTAATTGGTGCTTCTAAAAATTCAGGAAATGTGTATTTATAATTAATTTTTAAAAACTCTTCGTTAGTCAGAGGATAATTAAAAGATTTTCTAGAAAAAACTTTAACATTCAACTCTCTTCCTTTAACAACATCAATAGAATCAATAATATTATAAGCTGGAATAATTTCATAGTTTTTAAATTCTTTAAAGGCAAGTTCCATAAATTTTCCACACTCTTCAAACATAGGTCCACAATTTAAAACAACACAAACAACATTTAGGTTTTCTCTTGATGCTGATGATACAAAACATCTACCAGCTTTGTCTGTAAAGCCGGTTTTTATGCCATCACAACCTTGAAAACTGTTAAGCAACTTATTCTTACTTTTTAGATATCGGTTTTTAATTTCATCATTGCCTTTTATTTTTGCATATTTAGATAATACAATTTCTTTAAAATCCAAGTTTTTCATAACAATTGAAGAAACCAATGCTAAATCGTAAGCAGTTGTATAATGTCCTTTTTCATCAAGTCCGTGTGGATTCTTAAACTCAGAATTTTTCGCTCCCGCATTTTGTGCCGTTTTTTCCATAATTCTACAAAATGTTGGAATATCCTTTCCTATGTAATACGCAAGTGCCGTTGCTGCATCATTACCAGAGGGTAACATCATTCCATATAGTAACTCTCTTACTGTTAGTTTTTCGCCTTTTCTTAGATAAATTGAAGTGCCCTTTATTCCCACCGCTCTGTCATCTACATTAACAATAGCATCCAAATTTTTACAATTTTCCAAAACTGTATATGCTGTAAAAATTTTTGTTGTGCTTGCCATTGGTAATTTAACATCTATGTTTTTACCATATAAAATCCTTTTTGAATTTTGTTCTAATAAGCACATTGCCTTAGCACAACTTTGACATTCTTTAAAAGGCAAAGCCTGACATACTTGATTAGCCCCATAAGTTTTCATATTATTAAAAGCAGGATTTATTGCCGAAAAAGTTTTAATGTTTATATAAGTTATGTTAAATGTTAAAATAAGAAAAAAACAAATTACAAGTATTAAGAATGGATTATTTCTCATCTTTCTTATCCTCGCATAATTTGTTAATTAATTTATTGAAAAGATTTAATGCTGTTTCATAGGTATCTTTTGTTTCAATGTCAATATATTTGATTCCGTCTTTATTCTCAATTAAAAAACCAACTGGAGAAATACTCATACCTCCGCCACTACCGCCGGTCAAAGGATAATTACATTGCTTTTTTTTAATTGCAATATCATGATATTCACCGCCGCCTACAACATAACCAACACTCACTTTTGAAATGGGGATTATAATAGAACCATCGGGTGAAAATATTGGTTCTCCTACAATAGTATTTGTTTCAATTAAGCAGTGAAGATTTTTCAATGTGTTTTCAATTAAATCTTTAACGGATTTGGAATCCTGACAAAATTCTTTCATTACATTCCCTTATTTTTAAATTTTTTCGTCTTTCTCTTATATTATTTGCTAAAATTTTAATATTATTTAACATGTTTGTTTTTTCCCTCATAAAACAATGAGGTGAAAAAACAAAAAAATATATCGAATAAAGACATTGACGCCTTAACATAAAA
The DNA here is from genome assembly GCA_028708805.1 of Clostridia bacterium. Taxonomy (GTDB): domain Bacteria; phylum Bacillota; class Clostridia; order Christensenellales; family UBA1242; genus UBA5489. The sequence continues at coordinate 14,937 of JAQVYC010000015.1, forward strand.
TGAAGTTATTAAAACCTTTTTATTGAAGCTCGTGTTGGTATTAACCATTATTGATGAGCTGTATTTCAAATTTTTTACATAAGCACTGATTATTTTATAAATTATATTTACAAATGAACTTAAAATTGCCGAATGAAAAGCATCACCTGTGCCAATTTCGGAATAAATATTTATTTTTTTAATCTTTACTTTTTGCTTTATTTCATTAAAAAAGTGTTCATAAAATATAATCATTGGGTCATTGAACTTATATTCAATTTGCTTCCTTTTCTTTTTACTTCTAATAACCACACTGTTTGCTTTTAATTGAAAAGAAAAATAAGATATATATATGAACCCAATTTTAATAACTATCATTCCAGAATTTTGTATAGGAGAGTATGATACATAGTATTTTACGAACAAAGGTAAAATGAAAACTAAAAAAATTAATAAAACAATCAATAGCCATATACTTTCCATAATTGTATTTTTTTCAATTTTATTTATTATATTCTAAAATAATAGCTTGCTTTAATTAAAAAATACTTGCAAAATAGGCATTTGTCTAATATAATTAAATTATGTTATACATTTTATCTTTAAGGGGTTTACCTCCTGAAATTATTTTTACTTTAATTTTGGCATATTTTCTTGCAATTTGCGTTGCTATATCTTTTCATGAATATGCACATTCTTTAACTGCATATAAATGGGGTGATGTAACACCGAAAGCATATGGTAGATTAACATTGAATCCTCTTGCTCATATAAGTGGATTTGGTCTTTTGAGTTTCTTTTTAATTGGTCTTGGATGGGCAAAGCCTGTGAAAATTAATCCTAATAATTTTAGAAATTATAAGAAAGGAATGGTCACTGTTTCATTAAGCGGTGTTTTAACTAATTTGTTTCTAGCCTTTTTATTTTCTGGATTATTATGTTTGTTTATTAGTATTGGGCTGAACACATCAAATTTGATTTTACTTTTACTATATAACTTTGTTGAAATTAGCATTTTTTTAAATATTGCATTATTTTTATTTAACCTATTGCCGATTTATCCACTAGACGGATTTAATTTTTTATCAACCTTTTTAAGGTATGATAATAAATTTATTCAATTTATGTATAAATATGGAATGTTTTTTTTGATTTTAGCTATCATTCCTATTTTTAACGGTCATTCGCTTTTACAATTATTTTACAGCGAAGTGGTTGTATGGATTTTAAATGTATTTTTAAGTTTTTGGCTTTTGTTTTTTTAAATAATTATGGTTAAGGTATACTAACTGATAAAATTCGTAAAATTTATTATAATTTTACTTTAAGAAAAAGGATAGTATGGAAGAACTTTATGATGATGAATATAATTTTAAACTGGAAAATTTTGAAGGTCCATTGGCTTTATTATTAGAAATAATTAAAAAGAACAAATTAGATATTGAAGAGGTAAAACTTGCAGATTTAACTTCTCAATATTTAAAATATATGGAAAATGTAAGTTTAGATATGGAAAATGCCAGCGAATTTATTTTAATGGCTTCAACTTTAATTGAAATAAAATCTAAATCTCTTTTGCCTAGACCTGAGGAAAATTTGCTCGACGAAGAAGACAATGAAATGTTTATTTTAAATAGGCTAAAAGAATATAAGCTATTCAGAGAAGCCGGTGAAGATTTACATGAAATAGAAAATGTAGACAGGCTATATAAGCACCCCGACAAAGATGTTGGAAACCCAAGGTTTGTTTTAAAAGATATGGTGTTAGATAAATTATTAGATGCTTTTGTTGGAATTATTACTAAGGTTGAAAAAAAAGATATAATTGAACAACCTAAAAAAATTCAAAAAGACAGATTTACAGTTGCTGAAAAAACAATTTCAATTAGAAACATTTTAATAAAAGACAAGCAAATTAAATTTGTAGATTTGTTTGAAAGCGAGCAAACTAAAAGTGAATTAATAAATATATTTTTAGCAATTTTAGAGCTTATAAAAATGCAAATTGCAAAAGTTGAACAGGTAAATATATTTTCAGATATAACAATCTACTTAAACGAAGAAAGTAATTTAATTGATGAAAAATCAATTAAAAATGAAATAAGCTTTAAATAAAGGAATTAACAATGGAAAATTTGAAAGAAATAATAAAAGCCACATTATTTGTGGCGGGCGAAGGTATCGAATTGACTAACTTTTGCGAAAAATTAAATATATCTTTAACTGAATTAAAAAAGGCAATAAAATCAATCAATGATGATTTTGACGAGTTAAGTGGTATTCAGTTAATACAATATAAAAATAAAATACAACTAACTTCAAACCCTAAATATGTTGATTACATAACAGGCATTTTAAATCCGCTTCGAGAAAAAGCTTTAACAAAAGCAATGCTTGAAACAGTATCGATTATTGCTTATAAACAACCAATAACACGCCTTGACATTGAGGATATAAGGCGTGTTAGTTGTGATTATGCTCTAAGTGTTTTAGAAGAACATAATTTAGTTGAAGTTGTTGGAAGAAAAGATGCAGTTGGTAAACCGTTATTATATGGTACAACTGAGGAGTTTTTAAAAAGATTTGGTTTAACTGATTTGAATGAACTTCCTAAATACGAGCAACTTATGGAAAGAATTGCAATTATTAAAGAAGAAGAAAACTCTGATAGTTTATATAATGATTTTAAATTAGAAGATTTAGCAAAAACAGAGCAAACACTGGCAGATGATGTTCCCGCTAAAATTCAAGCGAAAGAGGTTTCTGCTAAAATACAAGAGCTTATTGAGTCTAATTCAAGCGAAGATTTACAAAAATTAGAAAATCTTTAATTTTTAACTATTAAAACTGTAATTACAATTTTAATTATTAAAAATGATTTATAATCTTTTTTAACCCTTGCCCAAAAGTAATCGGAGCAATGTCTTGATTTATAACTATTGCAATCTCTTTTACTACAACGCCTTTTCTTGTTATTATTAAGTTCCCTACCTTATCACCTGATTTTAATGGTGCTGTAATGCTTTCTTGCTGTTCCGTGCTAACTTCCCAATTAGCTTTTTCACCTCGCTTAACAATCCCGTAAAAATCTTCGCTTGCATATGTTTCTATTTGATTTATTTCGCTTTTCTTAACCTTTAAAGTTGAAATAGGTTCGCTTTTAGATACAATTTTTTCATTTGTAAAATTCGCAAATCCATAATTAAATAACTTAGCTGTTTGGTTAAATCTTTCCTTACCCGTTTTAGCACCCATAACAACGGCAACTAATCTCATATTATCCTTAATCGCCGAAGCCGAAAGGCAATACCCTGCCTCATCTGTTGAGCCAGTTTTGCCGCAATCACAACCCGGATAATATCTTATTAATTTATTTGTATTAACCAATTCAGTTTTTCTACCAGAAGGATGAATAAGTTCATCCATCCAAATTTTACAATATTTATGATATGTTTCATTCGGTATTAAATTTGCTAAAAGTATGGCGGTATCTCGGGCGGTTGAATGTTGCATTGGTGCTGGCAACCCCGAACAATTAACATAAACCGTGTTTCTCATTCCCAGCTCAGAAGCACGCTTATTCATTCTTTTTACGAAATTCCCTTCGCTACCTGAAATATGTTCAGCGAGTGCCACACTTGCATCATTAGCAGATGCCATAATTACACTCTTCAACATTTCTTCAACAGTATATTGCACATTCGGGTCAATAAAAACTTGTGAGCCTCCCATTCCTGATGCATTTGTTGTTGAGGTTAATTTATCACTAAGTGAAATTTTGCCATCATTTAACTCCTCAAGGGTTAAATAAATTGTCATCAATTTTACAATGCTAGCAATTTGAAGTTCAGAATCAGCATTTTGCTCATATAAAACTTCGGATGAATTATAATCCATTAAAAAGCCAACTTTGGCATCTACTTCGAAATTTGTTTCAGCTAATACATAATTTTGTGTGTAGCCAGTCATTATCGGAGCTACACATACACATAAAATGCAAATTATAGAAATACATAATTTTTTCATAAAAAAACTACCTTCCCTTTTGTTAGATAGTTTTTGAAAAAATTATTATTTTATTCACACCTTTAAAGCTTTATTAATAAAAATTAATCTACTTCACTAATTTGCGGAATTAACTCTCTAATTAAAATGCCCAAATTTTTTGAAATCTCATTTCCCGATTTCACAACTTCTTCGTGTGTTAAAGGTTCGCTACTTTCCGTAAAAGCTTGATTGGTTATTCCAGCGAAAGCCACAAAATTCATGCCATAATAGTTCGCACAGATGCAATCAAGTGCAGTACTCATTGAAATTGTATCTGCACCCAGCTTTTTAAATGCAATAACTTCTGCGGGGGTTTCATATGTTGGTCCACTTACTTGAATATGAACACCTTCCCAAAGCTTAATTTTAAATTCATTTGAAATCTTCTTTGCAATTGTTCTAAATTTCTTATTATAAGCATCACACATATCAACAAATTTAATTGGTTTAAGACCTATGAGCGGATTAGTACCAGTTAAATTTATATGACTTTCTATAAGCATCATATCGCCCGCATTGAAATCAGAGTTAATTCCTCCAACTGCGGTTGTTGCAATAATTGTTCTAACCCCCATTTCAAATAAAATTCGAGTTAATTTTAATATTTGGTCGCAATTTCCTGTTTCGTAAAAATGCATTCTACTAGCAATCACAACGGGAATCTTCTTAAAATAGCCAAATATAAACTCCCTTTTATGCCCTTCAATTTCTTTGAAATCAAAACCAAATTGCTTATAATCTAAAACTATTTTATTTTCTAACTCTAAAATATTTTTAAATCCTGAGCCTAATATTAATGCAATTTTAGGCTTAATTTTAATTTCATTTAACACATTGTTTATCTCATTTATATCTTTGTTTATCATTTTAATTTCCTTTAAATTGATTTCTATTATAGTATACCTTGTTGATGTGTTTTTTACAAACAAAAAATCAAAAAAGTAATGCTGTTAAATAATCTTATAAAGAAAATATTACGGCCGCATTTAAGAATATTAATAATATAGTTTCAATTAAATTTAAAATTGTTAAAAATACAAAAAACCAACATAATGATTTTTTAAAACTTATATCACAGCTTCCAAATTTTCTTTTTTGTTCTGTTCTGTTAATCATAAGCACAAAATAAGTTATAAAAATAAAAGTTATTATTAATTGAAAAGGCAAAATTATTAAAATACTTGTTATAGCTCCGCTTACACCAAATAGCAAAAATAGCAAACAACAATTAAAGCCTGCAAGATAAGTTCTGTATGCAATTAAAATAAAGCCAACAGGCAGAAAATAAATTGTAAATGAACAAATTGATAATATAACTAAAAAAGATGTATATGATATAAGCCTTGTAAAAAAATAAGAGAACGAAGAGAGTTGTGAACTCGAATAAACACAAAGATTATAATCAGATAAGGTTGATAAAGTAATCCCGCTTTTTATTGCTACAAATATTCCTGTTAAAAACCCTAAAAATACTAAAAATAAAGAAACAATATATAGGATTTTGTTTTTCTTGAAATTAGCAATTAAAGAATATTTTATGTTGGATACTTTACATACAAAAGCATAAGATTTCATTATGATATACTTTATTCGCTAATTTCTTACATTATTCTTATCTATCAATATGCGAACATCAATATATTGCCAAAATTATTTCTAGTAACCTATTCCTATTTTTTTTGAATCTTATTGTCTTACCATCCAATCAGCATAAATACCATATCCTTTTGTTGGGTCGGATACAAACACATGCGTTACCGCACCTATTAATTTTCCGTTTTGCAAAATAGGACTGCCACTCATACCTTGTAAGATTCCGCCCGTTAATTTTAATAGTCTTGAATCTGTAACTCTGAAAACAAAGCTTTTATCGTTAGATTCTGGCTGATATGATGTTTTTATAATTTCAATATCATATTCTTCTCTCATACCACTAACTGAACTCACAATTTTTGCTTTACCTGTTTTAATTGTCATACGACTTCCAATTTCTGTAACTAAATTATTATCAACCAAACTATCAAGTTCGGTTACTTTTCCATAAACGCCAAATTTAGTATTCTTTTCAATAATGCCCTTTCCGTTTACTCCTTGTAAAAAAACACATCTCAATTCACCCGGACTGTTTTTTTCAGCCTTGTTTATTCCAATTAAGTTACATTTATAGATTTTGCCTTCCTGAACTGGAATTTCAACCCCCGTTTCAAAATCGGTAATTGCATGCCCTAGCGCACCGAAACTATTGTCAATTTTTTTTATAAAGGTAAGCGTTCCTATTCCACTTGCATCATCTTTAACCCAAAGACCTATTTTATAATCTCCACTTTGAAAATCCTGTTCGGGAACAACATCACAAGTTAAAATTTCACCATTTCTTAATATACTTAAAACAGCTTTTTTGCCATAGCTTTGAGATAGGATTTCAGGAATATCATCACAATCATTTATGATTTTGTCGTTAATTTTTAAAATAATGTCTCCTTCTTTTATCTCAATGCTTTTTACTGTTTCCACACCGCCATCAGCAGATAAAATTGTATTACTTCCCACAACCAATACACCTTTTGTTTTAATGGCAAAACCCAACGGAATTCCGCCAATAAAAATATCTTCCCCTTTATTTATTTCAACATTAATTTGCTTTATTGGAATGCAACCAAAAAGCTTTAACCACATAGTTCCCGAAGAATTTTTATCTGTTCCTGTTTTAATATCAGACAATTCAACCTGAACGAATTCTCCAAAAAGTTTATCTTTATTTATAAAATCAATGTCATTATAAGACACAACAGCTTCTGACGGCAAAGAAAATATATCAGAAAAATTAATGTTTAACCCCATTATAATGAAAGCAATGGCAAGAATTACCCCTAAAAATTTTGTTGCTATTTTTTTCAACTTTTCCCTCCGCCTCTTTAACATTTTTCTTATTTGACAATTAATTATTAGTTTAAATTAATATAAAAAAAATATTCCTTATAAAAAGAATATTTTATTATATTTTTCTCTTGATTTGATTTATTTACAGTCCATCCAAGTTTTACCACTTGTTATTTCAACAACCAAAGGCACTTTTAAACTTATAACATTTTCCATACATTTTTTTAAGATGTTTTCAACTATATTTATTTCACTGTGTTCAGCATCCACAATTAATTCATCATGAATTTGGAGAACAAGTTTACTCTTTAAATTTTGTTCTTTAAATGCTTTATTTACATTTATCATCGCTATTTTAATAATATCAGATGCTGAACCTTGTAATGGCATATTCATTGCAACTCGCTCGCCGAACATACGCTCTGAATAAACACTTGAATTAATTTCAGGAATTCTCCTTATTCGGTTGAAAATTGTACCAATTTGACCGTCTTTCTTTGCCATTCGAACATTGTTGTCCATAAACTCTTTTACTTTTGGATATGTGTTGAAATATTTATCAATATATTCTTTGGCAGATTTCCGAGTAATACCAACATTTTGCGATAACCCAAAATCACTAATTCCATATATAATACCAAAGTTAACGGCCTTTGCTTCACGGCGTTGAGCGGGTGTTACATCTTCTTCATTTATTCCAAATATCTGACTGGCCGTTAAGCTATGAATATCTTTATTATTGTTAAACGCATTAATTAGCTTTTCATCTTCGCTACAATGAGCCAACAAACGAAGTTCAATTTGATTATAATCCGCCGAAACAATAAGCCCCTTTTCAAATCTGCTTATAAAAACTTTTCTTAAACCTTTACCCTCGTCATCCTTAATAGGAATGTTTTGCAAATTAGGCTCACTTGAAGAAAGCCTGCCTGTTGATGTTAACATTTGGTTAAAAACCGTATGAATGACACTGTTTTGAGGACTAACAATTTTTTTATATGAGTCTATATAAGTGCCTTTAAGCTTTTGAATTTTTCTGTATCTTAAAACACTGGAAACAATTTTATGTTCTTCTTCTATTTGGGTTAAATATTCAAAGCCAGTCGATTGTTTTTTATTATTTACACAATTTAAGCCAAGTTTTACAAACAAAATATCAGCCAATTGCTTTGGTGAATTGATATTAAATTCTTTACCAGCTAGTTCATATATTTCTTTTGTTAGCATTTGAAGTTCTAAATCATATTTTTCAGATAATTTATTTAACTCATCAATATCTACTTTAAAACCCGACTTTTCCATATCAAACAACACATTTACAAGCGGAATTTCAATTTGCTTGTACAAAACGACCATATTATTTTTTTCTAAAAGCTGTATGAACTCTTTTTTTAATGAAAAATAACTTTCGACTTTAATATCTTTTACACCACTTCCACCAATTAAATATGAAGCCAGCTTTAAATCAAATAAATCTCCCTTTATATCAACATTAAATCCATTTAAAATATGCTTACAAAGTTTTAAATCGGAAACAATTTTATTAATATTCTCATTTTCAAAACAAGGTTTTAGAATGCTTATACATTCTTGAATATCAAGCTCGTTAGAAAATAAATTGATTTCGTTTTTTATAATATAAACAGTATCTTGATTAAATGAAAAAATAATGTCTTTTTCTAACGAGAAGGCAAACTCTAAATTTAAGCTTTTAATATTTTCATCATCTTGTTTTAAATTATTAGGTTGTATTTGATTTAAGAAATTATCGCAGATTTTTTTAATAGTTTCATAATCTTTAATTTCTTCAATGTTTACGGACTGTTTTTTTAATTTTTCATTTTTTAAGTCAAAAATATTTCTTTTTAATAAAGTATTAAATTCATATTTTTGTAATAATGAAATGCAATTAGGAGAAAAAGGCAAAATAAGTTTTAATTTGTCAAATTCGTAATTAAACTCGCAATCAATTTTAATAGTAGCCAGCTGTTTTGACAAAAATGCAATATCCTCTTGTCCAATAAGCTTGTTCCTGACATTTGTGGTTATATTAGGGTTATCTAGATTTTTATATATTTCTTCAAGAGTGCTAAACTGTTCAATTAAAGCAGTTGCTGTTTTTTGACCTATGCCTTTTATACCCGGAATATTGTCGCTTGAATCGCCCATTAACCCTTTTAAATCAATTACCTGAGCGGGTTCAAGTTTAAAATCACGCATTAGAATATTTTCATTTATTTTTTGAATTTTGCTTAAACCCTGTTTTGTTAACCAAACGCAAGTTTTGTCATCAATTAGCTGTAAAACATCTCGGTCGCCTGATAAAATTACCTTGTCGCAATTGTTTTGTTTAGCTAATGTCCCAATTATATCATCTCCTTCAATACCTTCTTTTTCAATGCAAACAATACCCATTGATATCAAAATTTCTTTTAAAATTTGAATTTGGTCAATGAGTTCCTTCGGTGTTTTCTTACGAGTTTGCTTATATCCACTAAAAAGTTTGTTCCTAAATGTATACTTAGAAAAATCAAAAGCTATTGCAATATGTGTTGGATTATACATTTCCAAAGCTTTTAATAACATATTTAAAAAGCCATATATTGCACCGGTATACTGCCCTTTTGAGTTAGCTAAAAAAGGTAGCGCATAATAAGCACGATACACTATGCTATTTCCATCAATTATTAAAAACTTATCCATTTTTTTACTGTCCATTTAAATTGAATTTATTACAATTTTGTTTTCATAAAAAACATACTCAAATATTAAAAATTTGAACTATATACCAAAAAATAAGGATATAAAATCCTGAATTTTTAAATATTTAAACTTATTATACTATACTTCCGAAAATATTTGGATCAATCCATACTAAAACTATTGCAATAAAAACAATAGCCATTAATATAAAAAATATTAATTTATATGATTTATCTGCAAAATTTACCAATGCAAAAGAACTTAGTAATACAAGCGGTCCGTAACGATTTATTTCGATTAATATTGGAAGCCCTATTATTGATGTAATGTCGATTATAGGAACAAGAATTAATGCCATAATAGTAACATAAATTAAAGTCAATATTGATAAAATAAAATTTAAAATATTTTTCATAATACCTCCTGAATTTTGATTAAAGTATATCATATGTTTTTATTAAACACAACTCAATTTTAAACAAAATTTAATTTATACATATTATGCAAAAATGCAAATAAAGTTGCAGAAAGACGATTTTTTAAAGATATCTTTAAAAAAAAATTAATTTAAAATGCTTGATAAAATTAATCAAATATGATATTATTAAATATTAAGAAAAATTTCATAATGCATAGAAACTTACACGAATAATTATGTTTAATTTTTAAATACAATATGCCGGTGTGGCGAAATGGTATACGCACAAGACTCAAAATCTTGCGAAGGCAACTTCATGACGGTTCGAGTCCGTCCACCGGCACCAAATAAGAAAGCCCGAAATGTCGCAACATTTCGGGCTTTTTACTTAATTTTATTAATAACAATTTATAATTAGATTTATAATCTATATTTTTATTTTTTAACAAAATTTCCTTTATAAACCAAAAAGGCTATTCTAAAATTATAATTTCAGCAATGTGAATTAACAAATTCAAAAGAAAAAAATAGGCAATTAAGCTTTCTAAAAAAAAGGACAGTGTTTTAAAATTGGATTAATATTTAATCAGCCTGAATTATTATTACAAGACCTTATTTGCTACGGGCTATTTCTTTACGCATTACTATGTTTTTTGTTTTTAATGTGTTTCCAGAATTTGTTAGGTTTAATCTTGAAATTATTTTTTTCACTGGCTCTGTTTCATCTGCAAACATAATTATATTGTATCCTTCCAAAATATCTATTATGTTTAATATAACTCCCTGAACTTTATGTGTGTTCTTTATTTGTTCTAATATTCTTATTAACTCTCTTTTATTGTTTTTTATGAAATGCCCAGCATTCGTTATCTCTAATTGCCCTATTATTATTTCATTATTAAATAATTTCAAATCGCTTAATACTGTCCTTTCTATATCTTTTATTTCAGATTTTTCTTGAAATATTTGCTTAATGTTTTCTCTATTTAAGATTTTAGGATATAAATTGTGTAAATAATTCATGGCTTTTTTATCTCTTTCAGTTGTAACAGGTGCCTTTAAATTTACAGTATTAGAAGCTATTGCAAAATACAAAAGTATGGCTGATTCTTTTGATAATTTTTTGTTTAATTTTAAATATTTTTCAACAATTAAGGTCGCCATTGCTCCCACCTGCTCAATTTTAAGTTCGGCATTTATTAATTGTTTTGTGCCTTTTGAAGGAGTGTGATGATCTATCACTTTTATAACTTTTTCTTTTTTTATGTTTTTATTTACTTTTGATAAATCATTACAATCTAATAAAA
>JAQVYC010000015.1:26370-29876 GCA_028708805.1 Clostridia bacterium
CATTTTGAAAAATTATTAAAAAAGAATGATGCAGTAGTTCACTTTTCTTTATCAAGTGAGGCTAGTTGTGCTTACGCTAATGCTAAGTTGGTTGCAGATAAAATGGAAAATGTTTTTGTGGTTGATTCTTTGTCTTTATCAACAGGAATCGCCTTACTTGCCTTAAATGCAATCAAGCTTGTAAAAGAAGGTAAGACAGCACAAGAAATTTATGACATTTCTATAAAATTAAGAGAGAAAATACAAGTTAGTTTTATTATAGAAAAGCTTACTTTTCTATACAAAGGTGGCAGATGCAGTGCTTTGCAATTATTTGGCTCTAACCTGCTGAGAATTCGACCACAAATCCTTTTAATTGAAGGTAAAATGTCTGTTGGCAAGAAATTCCGAGGTAGCATAAATGATGCAACAAAGGCCTATTGTAATGAAGTTATAGAAGCGAATCCAAACCCTGACCTTGATACCGTCTTTATAACATACTCAACAGCAACAGAAGAGATGCTGAACCATGCAAGAACCGCTTTGAAAAATAAAGGTTTTAAAAATATATACGAAACTCGTGCAGGTTGTACGGTTTCATCTCATTGTGGTGAGCATACCCTTGGTCTTTTATTTATAAATAAATAATATAAAAATTATGATAAGTTTGAAGAAATTATTATTTTAAAAACAACCATTCAATTTTTAAGATACCCCCTTAGTTCCATCACAATCAAATTTTTCTTATTATAAATAAAGAATATCTATACATTACTGCAATTAATTAGTTGGATAAAATTTTTCTTAAACATAACTAATTTAATTGCATTAATTAAAGGCTACTTATAAATATAAGTGGCCTTTTTAATTTCTATTTAGAATATATGAATTATTCATTTTTAATCATCAATAACAATCCAGCCAGTTCCATAACTTCGTTTTACATTTATGGGATTGATTTTTTTTACTTTATAAAGCCATATCAATGTGCAATATTTTTTACATAAAATCAATTGCCAAGCTTCAACATTGTTTATGCCAATTTGTTTTCCGTATTTTGCTTTAATCTTTTCAACCTTTTCTGGTGTTAATTGGTAATACTTAACATTTTTTACTATTGCAGTAGCTGTTACATTTTTCCCCGTTTCTTTAAGTAGTATTATATCTCCTATTTCAACTTTATTATATGGCGCAGTTTTGTTAAAAGACCATCTGCTTTCAATTGTCTTCTCTCCATTTAAAATCATATTAAAAAAGGGTTGCTTTAAAATTGCTATGTGTTTCATATTAACTCCCTTTTAATCTATCTTTGTTCAAAGAAATAAGTTATGTTTGAAATTGATTTGATTTAATATAATTAAAATACAAAAAAACCGGAAATAATCCCGGAATTTTTGTTTTTTAAAAATAATTACTAAACAGTTTCTTCAAAGAATGTTGCTTCTTCATCTACTAAAATTTTATAAGTAACTGCATCTGCTGTTTCATTCCACTTAATTGTAATTTCAACTTCAATTGTTTTATTAATTTCGTCCAACATTACCACAACTACAAATGAATTTGTTGTTGTATTAAGGAAAGTTGCATTAGTTTGAACAACATCACCAATTTTTACCTCAGTGTCGTCAGCATCAGTTTTCACACTAGAATTGAATTGAATAGCAACGCCATGTCCTTCACCAATTTCAGGAATTTCACCTTTAACAACTATGTCTTTTTCGACAATTTCTAGTGAGTAGTCATTTCCTGTATACTTTGTAAACTCTTTTTCTGTCTCGTCATATGTTCCTAAAACGATTGCTGGAGTGCCACAAGAACATCCTGTTACAAAGAAACAGCAACATACAGCCAACATACAACATGCTAATGTATTAATAAATTTCATAACCTATCTCCTTTTATAAATTTACTAATTAAATAGTAAACCATATTTTTTAGTTTGTCAAATAAAAATATGAACTATTTTGCACAATTTTTAATTTTTTTAAAAAATTATATATATTGCATAAACATATTTACTGTTTTCTATGAATTTTAAGTCTAATTTATTAATTTGATTGACAAAGTTAAGTTAAAATATTAATATTCACATTGTAAATATAATTAAGTTTCCAATACTTTAAGATATATGTTCAACTTATTAATAAGACTTATAATTATATTATGCTATATATTAATAGATTTATTCAATTAATTTACAAAGTTTTTAAACAATATAAAAAAGAAAGTAAAGGCAGAAAAATATGAAGAAAAATAAAAATGTAAATATGGAAAAATTAGTGGCGCATTGCAAAAATATGGGAATCATCTTTCCAGGAAGCGAAATTTATGGAGGGCTTGCAAACTCTTGGGATTACGGTCCTGTTGGTATTGAGCTTAAAAACAATATAAAATCTGCTTGGTGGAAAAACTTTGTTCAACAAAGCGAAAATACACAAGGAATTGATTCGGCTATTTTAATGAACCCAAAAATTTGGGAGGCTTCTGGGCATCTTGCCGGCTTCACCGACCCTTTAATGGATTGTAAAGAGTGTAAAACACGACATAGAGCAGATAAACTTATAACTGATTTCACAAATAATACCGTTAATGCCGACCTTATGGAAAATGTGGAAATGGAAAAATTTATTATTAAAAACCAAGTTCCCTGCCCAGTATGTAAAAAAAGCAATTTTACACAGATTCGGCAATTTAATTTAATGTTTGAAACTAATCGAGGTGTTACAAAAGAAAGTTCTAGCATTATATATTTAAGACCTGAAACCGCACAAGGCGAATATATTAACTTCTTAAATGTTCAAAGAAGTTTAAGGCTCAAAATTCCTTTTGGTATTGCTCAAATTGGGAAATCTTTTAGAAATGAAATAACACCCGGTAACTTTACATTCAGAACAATTGAATTTGAACAAATGGAACATCAATGGTTTTGCAAAAAAGGCACTGATGATGATTACTATGAATATTATAAAAAGTTTTCAATTGATTTTTTATCAAATTTAGGATTGCCAATTGAGAAACTGAGATATAAAGACCATGATAAACTTGCGCATTATGCAAAAAATGCTTGTGATGTGCAATATAAGTTTATGATGGGATGGGATGAAATTAACGGAATTCACAACCGAACTGATTATGATTTATCAAGGCATCAAGAATTTTCAGGAAAAAATATGGAATATCTTGACCCTATAACGCAAGAAAAATTTATTCCTTATATTGTTGAAGCATCTTATGGTTTAGATCGTATTATCCTAGCAATTTTAGATAATGCTTTTGATATTGAAACTCTTGAAGATGGCTCAGAAAGAGAAATTTTAAGAATAAAGCCGTCTATCGCACCATTTAAAATAGCAATTTTGCCTTTAATAAAAAAGAATCATTCCGAAAAAGCTATGGAAATTTATAAAACACTAAATAAACATTTTAGAATTATATATGACGAAACAGGAAGTATTGGAAAAAGATATCGTCGTCAAGATGCAATTGGAACACCTTTTTGCTTAACTGTTGATAACGAAACTCTTTCA
>JAQVYC010000025.1 GCA_028708805.1 Clostridia bacterium
GCATTTGCTTATAACACAAGTGGAGCAAAAGCTTTTTCAATTCTTGCAGAGAACATACATAATGGTTCAAAAAAGATATATGATTGCACTCATAAATATAGGGGTGTTGTTGGTATTATTCGTCGAAATATTAAAAGGAGAGTTTAATAATGAATTTAAATGTTGCAGAAATCGGAGGGAAAAGGCTTGAAAAAGTTTTAGTAAAAGATAAAAAAGAAAACCCGCAAAGAATGTGTGATTTGCTGAAAAGTGATTTAAGATTTTTATTCGAGAATTATATGGAAATAAACAAATTAGATTTGAGCTTTAATATAGTAGATAGTAAATATCAAATTGAGATAACTGTCAATGCCAAACGGCTGAAAGGCTTTGGAAGTTTGCCATATTGGGGATTAAATTAAATACTAGAAAACAAAATATAAGCATATATTTTATTATGAAGAAATTCGGAATTCATCCGTTGTTTTTTTTGCTGGGCATTCTTTTAATTTTATTAGGCTTTGGCTATATTTTTTTTATTTATTTAATTGTTGTGATATTGCATGAATTCGCTCATGCTTTTGTTGCAAAAAAAATAGGATATAAAATTAATAAAGTGTTTTTACTACCCTTTGGAGCTCAACTTAGTTTAGAACAAAACTTTGTTGAAGAAAAAGATGAAATTATTGTTGCACTTGCTGGTCCTATTTTAAATTTTGTTCTGGCTTTTTCGTGCATTGCTCTTTGGTGGATTGAGCCTGTTATTTTTAATTATACCAAAGAATTTGTTTTTGCTAACTTTATTAATGGATTAATAAACTTATTACCTTGTTATCCACTTGACGGCGGGAGAATTTTTGTTGCAATGTTGAGCAAAAAAATAAACAGAAAAAAAGCTTTAAATCTATGTTTCATATTCAATTATATTATTTGTATCATTTTTTTATTATTGTTTATTCTATACTTAAAAAATGGAGTTAATCTTACCTTTGCCATTATGGCAATTTTTATATTTTTTGGAACTTTTGAAAATAAATTAGGAGGTAATTACAATCTATGTAACTATCTATTTCAAGAAATGACTTATCTAAACAAAGCTTATATTCCTATAAAAGCTTTTGCAGTTAAAAGTGATATTGAAATTTTTAAAATTGCCAAACATATGGATAGGTATAAATACAATATTATCTATGTTATATCTCAAAATGAAAAAATAAAGATACTTCCTCAAAAAATAATGATTAATTTATTATTAAAGTTTCCTTTAAAAACCAAATTAAATGAAATTTATAATTTTTAGATTTTCTTATTATTTTATTTTAATTTGTAAATAATAATTTTAATGAAACAAACATTAAAATATATTTATGAAAGGCTTCTAGATAATTTCAAAATGGCCGAAACAAAACACTCCATAACAATAGCTTTAGCAAGCGGAGTTATTGTTTTTGGTAGTACTTTTTTATCGCGAACAAATGTTACATCAAAAACACTTTCGACCGCTTGCATTTCTTTTGCTTTAATTTCAATATTATACGGTTTTATTGCTTTATCTGCTAGAAAAATTAAATTGCCTAAAAATAAAAAACCTAAGACCTATGAAAACCTTATGTACTTTAAAGACATAGTTAAATATGACGAATATAATTATGTGAATGAAATAAAAAAAAGATATAATTTTCCAAACACATATAAACCTGACGAATTAGATTTAGATTTGTCAAGAATGATTATCACATTAGCTAAAGTGGTAAATTTGAAATATTTATATTTTAATTTGTCTTTAATTTTTTTATTTTTATCAGTTTTACTTGGTGTTGGGTTGTTAATGTTGGAAAATTTTTAAAAGGATAAAAAATGTTAAAAGATTTTTCATTTTGGCTTGAAGGCATTGAAGAAGAAACCCCTTTGCCCTATGAAATTAAGCATATTTATTTTTGTCTTCATAGAAGCAATAATTATTTCTATATAAGTTATGGCGGTAATCAATTTGATAGCGAAATGCTTTTTAATTTTGAATATCATCCATTAGAGGCACAATTTTTTGAAATATATTGCTATGATAAATTTTTTAATTTAAACAAGCTTGAAAATTTGGTCGAAGACTTGTTTGATAATGTCTTTTTTAGAAATTTATTTGCAAATAAATTTGTTTATGTGGCAGTGTTTGGCACAAATGAAATTTTTAAAATAAATAAATAAAGTAGCCAACGGAAAAAGATTACAAGGTGATTTTAATGTAAAAACCACTTGTCAAAGCTTTGAATAATTACTTCAACAGCTTATTATTCGCCAATTGTCATAAAATCTACTATTGCAACGAATTTTATTAAATAAATTTAATATAAATAACAAGCAAATTAGATTTCAATTCTACTTTCAATAGCTTTAGATAAAGTTATTTCATCGGCATATTCAAGTTCTGTTCCCATTGAAATACCTTGTGCTATTCTTGTAACCCTAACGCCTAAAGGTTTTAAAATTTTAGCAATATACATTGCTGTGGCATCGCCTTCAACATCTGGATTTGTAGCGACAATAACCTCCTCGGTATTATGTTTATTAATTCTTTGTAATAACTCTTTAAGTCGAATATCATTAGGTCCTCTATTTTCAAGTGGACTAATTGTTCCGTTAAGAACATGATAAACGCCTTTAAAACTTCTTACTTTTTCCATCACAGAAACATCTTTCGGCTCAGCAATAACACAAATCAATTTAGAATTTCGGCTCAAACAAATAGGACAAACCGTTTTGTCTGTATAACCGCCACATTCTTGACAATGTTTTATTTGCTTTTTTGCCATAATAATGCTTTCAGCAAATTCTTTTGCATCTTCATCAGATGATTTAATAATAAAATAAGCATAACGCTGGGCAGACTTTAAACCTACTCCCGGTAAACTTCTAAACATTTCAATTAGTCTTTCTAACGGCTGATTCATTTATTACATTCCTGGAATTTGAGGAAGTTGTTCACTTTCTGCTTTACTAATTTGATTAAGGGCATCATTAATTGCAGCACAAATTAAATCTTCCAGCATTTCAATATCTTCTGCATCTACAATTTCAGGTTTAAGTTTAATAGATTTTAAAATTCTGGTGCCATTCATATTAACTTCAACCATTCCGCCACCTACTGTTGCTTTAAATTCTTTTTCAGCAAGAACTTTTTTTGCCTCTTCTATTTCTTGCTGCATTTTTTGTGCTTGTTTCATAAGATTGCCAAGATTTGCACCACCAAATCCACCAAATCCACCTCTAAAATTATTCATCATATCTCCTTTATTTTCACTCAATTTTAATGTTTAATCCTAACTCTTTTAGCTTTTTTATATCTTGCTCCATTAATTCTTTTTGCTTTAAAATTCTATTTATAATAGGTTCGGCATCACAACCTTGCCATATTAAAGCCTGTCTAATTAAATTAAAATTATTTTTATCTGCCAATATGTCATAAAGCAAAGCTTCTTCTGTGTTTATTATAAATTTATTATCATTTAATTCAACATCCACTATGTCGCCACAAGCCATATATAATGAAAGATGTTTTTTTTCTTTAAAATACAAAACAACTTTACCCCAGATTGTTTTAGCACTTGATGGTTTTGTGATATATCGTTTATCGTTAATCAGTTTTTTTTTACATTATCACCTAAAATGAAACTTACAAAAGCGGTTTCAATTAAAATTTTGGGAGATAATGCATATTTAAGCTCACTTTCAATATTTCCAAAAATTTTCATTGCCTCCATTAATTCTTTTGTGTTTAAGGAGTTCGCCTGTGTTTCAAATTTTTCAAAAATATTATTAGGCAAATTTAGTATTTTGTTTGGGTTTTTACAGGTTTTTATTACAAGCAAATTTCTGAAATGCACGCTTAAATTTTTAGCAAAAACACTCATATTCTTACCCTGTTTATAAACCTTATCAATTATTTCAAGACACTTGCCTAAATCTTTTTTAAACAATGATTCAGTAGCTTCAACTAGCGTTTCATTATCATTTAAGCCTAAAATGTCTAAAACTTTATCTAAGGTTAATTTCCCGTTACAATAGGCAACTGCTGAATCTGCTATTGATAAGGTATCACGCACAGAGCCTTCGCCCGCATTCGCAATAACTTTAATGCTTTCTTCATCAAATTCTATGTTTTCAAGTTTAAAGATATTCTTTAAATGGTCAGATAAAATTTCAATAGAAATTAAACTGAAATCAAACCTAAGACATCTTGAAAGAATAGTAGCTGGAAGTTTATGTGGTTCCGTAGTCGCTAAAATGAATACAATATGCTTAGGCGGTTCTTCTAATGTTTTAAGAAGAGCATTGTAAGCACTGTCGGTTAACATATGAACTTCATCTATAATATATATTTTATATTTACCTTTTATAGGTGTAAATTTAACCTTTTCTCTTATATCTCGAATTTCGTCAACTCTATTGTTTGAAGCCGCATCAATTTCAACAATATCCATATTGCAAGCATCATCCATTGCTATGCAAGTTTCACATTTTCCACAAGGCGAACCATTTGCACTATCTTCACAATTTATTGATTTAGCAAAAATTTTAGCCGTTGAAGTTTTGCCTGTACCACGACTTCCGCAAAATAAATATGCATGCACAATTTTGTTGGCTTTCACCTGATTAGATAAAGTGTTAACAATATGGTCCTGCCCTATAATTTCTTTAAAACTAATGGGACGGTATTTTCTATATAATGCTTGATATGACATTGTATTTCCTTTAAAAGTATTATAAAACAAAAAACATAAATAATCAACTCTATGATTAAATTAAATTTGTATGTAATTTTTATTTTGCTATGTAACTATACATTTCATCAACAACTTCTTCAGGGTTTTTAAATGTTGAATTTATTTCAATTGCATCATCCGCTTTTCTAAGAGGTGATATTTTTCTATTTATATCTCTCTCATCACGCTTCATAATATCTATTTCAATTTGTTTTAGCGAAAAATCTAGTACCCCAGATTCCTTTAAGCGATTTGCAACTCTCCTTGCACGCTCTTCAACTGAAGCTGTTAAAAAAAACTTAAATTTTGAATCAGGCACTACGACAGTTCCTATATCCCTACCTTCTACAACCACAAAATCAAGTTGCTTAGCTATATTTTGTTGAGCCTTTGTCATCTTTTCTCTTACTTCTTTTATAGAAGAAATTATTGAAGAAGACTGTTCAACATTTTGCAAACTCAATTTATCTGTAACATCTTTGCCATTTACAATTACTCTTTGATTTGATTTTCCTTCAAATTTGACATCAATATTAATTTCATCAATACAACTTATAACTTTCTCAGTATTATTAATATCAATTTTCATTTCTAAGCATTGATATGCAAAAGCTCTATATAATGCCCCCGTATTTAAATAATAATATCCCATTTTTACAGCCAACATTTTAGCTGCAGTTGTTTTACCAGACCCTGCTGGCCCGTCTATTGCTATGCAATTCATAAAAATCCCCTTTTTAAATTATTTATTCTGTTGGTTTTTAAATGCTTGTTTTTTTATTATTGTTTTTATAATATTGGCAAACATCTTTTAACTTGCATGTGTTACATTGAGGTGAACGAGCTTTACAATAATATCTACCAAATAATACCATTTGATGATGTACTTTGTTCCACAAAGGCTTTTTAAAATATTTTTTTAAATCAGCTTCACACTGCTTTACATTTTTGGAAGAAGAAATACCTAATCTGTTTGAAACTCTAAAAACATGAGTATCCACAGCAAACGCATCTCCGCCAAAGCCTGCCGAGTAAATAACGCTTGCAGTTTTTTGCCCTACTCCAGCAAGCTTTTTCAAATCTTCCATTGTGTTTGGGACTTTTCTATTAAACTTATTAACAATATCTTGACTTGCTTTTATAATATTTTTAGCTTTATTTCTAAAAAAACCGCTTGAATAGATTTCTTTTTCAAGTTTTTGCTGTTCTAAATTAGCAAACTGTTGTGGAGTGTTATATTTTTTAAATAATTTTGAAGTTATTTCATTAACCTTCTTATCTGTGCATTGTGCAGATAAAATCACAGCAATTAAAAGTTCAAAATTATTGCTATATGTAAGTTCAGTTTTCGGCTCTTCAAAAAGCTCATTCCAATAATTAAGATATATGCTCATTTTTATATTGTAACACTTTATAATATTCTTGTAAATAAAAAGAACTAAAAAGTCAAATATATTTACATAAAAAAACCCTAGTTAAATAGGGTACTTTTTAACATTCCATAAAATTATTATTTTAAATTTAATTATGCTGCTGTTCCAAAGAACGCTGGTAAGATAACTGAAATAAATAACTGGAAGAATAAGATAAGAGCAATAATAATTGCAAGACCAACTATAACATTTATCAAGCGTTTTTTAGCTTCTTCTCTTTTTTCAGTTGAGTCTGCCCTTGCCATATTAACACCTATAATAACAGCATATAACATACCAGCTGCACCTACAACAATTAAAATTGGCCATAAAACTTCCTTTATTGCATCTACAATAACTAAAACCCAGCCCCATTGCCCCTCAGGGTCAACGTCTGGAAGTTCAGCAAACATAAATCCTTGCAAAAAATTTACAGCTAAATTTAACATACATACCTCCAAAAATTTAATTTATTATTTGCAAAATATTTATCACTATGCAATTAAATAAATTTATACTATGTTATAGTAACACGAAATTTTATAAATACCAAATACTTTTTTGATATTTTTTTATTTTTTTTCATTTTTTACAACATTTTTTGATTAAAAGCTATTTTTTGGTTTATTTTATT
>JAQVYC010000026.1 GCA_028708805.1 Clostridia bacterium
TTTGGTAAGGCAGAGAGCACGGGTTCGAGCCCCGCCATCAGCTCCACACTTTTAAAACCCTTGAAAGCCTTTATTTTAGGCACATTCAGGAGTTTATGGTTTTTAAAATTATAAAAAATTTTGCTTATAAATCCATTTTGGAGCTAACCTAAGCCAGTTTTTCTATAAAAAAAGACCGACTTTAAAGCGAAAATTTCTTTCATTTTTAAAGTCGGTCTAAACCTGTCTAAAACTATTCAAATCTGGTGTAAATGGTGTCAAATGGTGTCAGCTTTTTTACATCTCAAAATCTTTTTTGTGGCGTCTATATAAAATCAATAATTTAATATTTTCTTGTTTTATTATTTGTCACCATACACAACTAAATTCAATTCAATTTCTTTAAAATCATTTTCTGTTAGTTCTGTTTTATAGAACAAATGCTTTTCTTGCCACAATCCACTTTCACGCACTTTTGGATTGGGGCTTTTGTGTCCAAACCAGTCTTTACTTGGCATACATTCTTTACAGTTTGACACCGCTCCAATAAGCCTCTTTTCTAATTCTTTTCTTTTTTCTGGATTATCCATTCTTATGATTTTAAAAGTCATGTTTTTTGCCATATAATCAGACACTTTATTTTCAATTTCAAGATCTCCTTTAATCTTTTTATCGTTCCAAACTCTACGCAATTCTTCATCGTCTCTCAAATAAACTTCACCAATTTTTCTTCTAAAGACAGTTTTTTGTTTAGGTCCAAAATAGTGAGTTTCTAATCTATCATGTAGGGTTTGTCCTGTGATTTCACCTAATTCCGAATAATACCCCTTAGTAATACCTGTTCTAACAATTCTATTACCACCAAATGCTTTTTCTCCTTTTTCAAAAAAAATACAAATCCCAAATTTTGGAATATCATTCTCATTATAGTTTGCGTCAAAAAGTTTGCCTTTTTCAAGAATTTTATGTAACCGTTCACACTTATTCATTTCATCCTCCATAAAGTCAGTTAGTTTTTTTAGATAATGGCTTTCTGTTAACATTTTTACTTAATGCATTATCAATTCTTATAATAACATCTTTTTTTGTAAACTCATAATGCTTTAGCTTTAATTCATTCACTTTATATAAATCTATTAATTTTTCATAGTATACACTTAGCTCTGATTCATATGCTTTGTTAGCAAATTCTGCAATAACAGCATGTTCTTTTAATTTAGGGTAAATGATCATTTCAACATACTCTGGCTCTTTTTATTTAGGCAATAACTTGTTTTTACACTTTTCACATAAAGAGTATTTATGTATAAGTTCAATTATATGTACAACCTCAAAAAAGTTTCCAGAACTATCTTTTTCAAAAAATATTGCTTCAATTTTGATAATAAAATTTGAATTTTAAAAAATTTAGAAAAATCAAAATTATCTTAAAAAAAGAAAAAAGCCCGTAAATACAGGCTTTGTGGTATTCCGTCGCCACCGGCAACTTGCTGCAGAACTGTTGTCCAAAAATATGTTTTGGCTCAATAATGTATTAAACATAGTAAAATACCACCCGTACAAAAGACGGGCATACTTCTGATTTCATATCTTTTTGTTTGCTGGTATTGTAATATTCATTTATCACTCTAAATTTTTTATTTATTTTCGGCAGATGATTCATTGAATCTCTTCCGGCGGCAGCCCGTTCTGCCGCAATGTTTACCATGTCCATCACATAACACATATTCTCCGCCTTCAATAATTAATCTTTTTCCGTTTATAATAGAATCAGCTATTTTTTTTCTTGCAACTTCATATATTGCTTGAACGGTAGTACGGGAAACATTCATGTTTTCAGCACACTCTTCCTGTTTCAAGCCTTGTAAATCAATAAGGCGAATAGCTTCATATTCATCAACAGACATAATAATAAATGAATTATTGTTAGACCCGCTTAAAGGTCCGAAATTATTAATCTCAGGAAGACAGCACACTTTTCTCCATTTTTTTGGTCTTGGCATAATTTTCCTCTTTAAGTATATTTTGTTAACTGTTTAGTTGTTTATTAACAGCATCAAGTTTTGCTTCCAAGATAGCTTTTTGATTTATTAAAGCTTCTTTGGAATTTAAGGAATTGCTTCTTCTACGATTCATTCCATAATCCAAACTCTGTTCGCCTGCCGGTCTGTTTGAACCATCGCAATCGCCCAACCCCCGACCTGTTCTTGTTCCTTGTCCCAAAGGACCTGTTCCATCTATTCTTGGCATAATAAAACCTCCTATATAGTTTCTGACAAATGTCAATTACTATTATAACCTATTTCTGACAAATGTCAATTACTTTTTTAAAGATATATTTTAGCCTTGTTTATTATCATATCAATTTGCTATTCTATGTTTTTCATTATCTTATATATAACAAATCTTTCAATCAAGTCAAATAATTTGTGGGTTGCAGTGAATTTTTTATAAATAAATCAACGGATGCAATAAAAATTAATAATACAATTTTTTGAATTAGAAATAATTTGCAAGTTTTCTGTATGTTAAATTTTGATATCTTTTTACTTGATTAATTTAAAAATAAAGCTATAATTTTAAATTTTTAAAAAAATTAAAGTCGTAAAAATCCAAAGTTTATTTTAACACCGTCAATCCTTTTTCTGTAAAATTGAATGTCCGCAGAAAAGTAGTAAAAAAAATTAATTACTTAAAACAGATTATTTATTGGTTAAAAATATAAATTTGTGTTAGGATGATTGAAAGAATATATAAAATAAAATGAAATGATTATTTACTTTAATTATTACTAAGTAGTAAAAAAAAAGGGGGTATAATTAACAAATGATAAATAAAATAAATATTAAAAAAATTGATTAAGCATATATTTGTTCTTTTTAACAACATTTGTGCTATAATTTTTGTCTATTAAATTATTTATTATTTTTGGACAGCAACAACTTCTACATCATATAATTTCATATTTCCGACCTTGCATCAACTCCCCGAAGTTTTTCGTTTCAATTAAATCGTAACTTTGACGGTAAAGAGATTGTTAAGATACCTGCTATAAAAGTTAAAAATTTGGTAGACTGCCAGCTTTCCAAGCTGGTTGCGAGAGTCCGATTCCCTTTACTTTCTCCAAAATTTAAAATTAATAATTAAAAAAGGAACTAAGATGAATGATTTAGCGACTATAAAAAACAAAAGAAAAGAACTTGAGCAGCAATTTCAGGATGACTATAATTCCAAAACAAGTTATACTGAAAAATTAGAATATATTTATAACTTGTTATTTAAAAGTCAACAATATTATTTAAAATATACTGGTAACAACACATTTGATGAAAAATATTTAAGTCAATTAACAAACAATTTGCAGACAACTAAAAACTTAAATGATGATATTTTTGTGGATTTTATTAAAGAAAACATAATTTCAAAAATAAAATGCGGACATATTTATATAGTTCCGCACAAACTTTTAAACCATAAGCATGATGAAATTTCGCTTGAACAAAGCGGGCCGAATGTTGAATATCGGTTTGAGGATAAAACAGTTATTTTGAAAATAAAAAGTTTTCATAAAAGCATTTATAAGCGGGACAAACCAGTTTTTGAAGAGTTGCAAAAAATATTACACAAAAAGCAGATTGATAATGTCATTATAGATATAAGAGGAAATGGGGGCGGAACGGACCAATATTTTGATTATTTTTCTATTTTCACTTCCCAAAAGCATAATCGCATAACCAGATTTAAAAATCTATTTACCGATGAAAATGAAATGCGTGAATGGACCGTCATAAAAGGGCTTCCGGATTCCAAAGAATATAACAGATATCTGTTGGTTGATGAAAGAGTTTTTTCTGCGACTGATTCTTTTGCTAGGTTCTGCAAACAAACCGGTTTTGCAACAGTAATCGGTCGTCCGACAAGGGGAGAGGGCTACGGAATGACAATTTTTAGAATTCAGATAACAGACAGCGAATATAACGGAAAACATTTAAGTTTACCTGCAACTGTAAAAGGAATTGAAATGGCTTACCCGATTGATGCCCCATTAAATGAACAGGGCGAGATTGATTACGAAAATCTTTACCGCACAACTCCGGACATAATTTGCACAACTACTGGTCCATTAACCGTAGCATTACAAGAAATTGAAAAGAAAAAACTTGAGAATAAATCAATGGCTGAAAATAAAGATTTGATGAAACAACGTTAATCAAGCGGTTTTATAATCAAGCCCCATTCGAAGAAAAATTTAAGTAAGGAAAAGTAAATATTTTTGAATAACTTGATTTCTATTTTTGCCGCAACTATGGAAAATAACTGTTTTTGTGCTCGCCTTTCTTTAAACTTTTAAGTTGGAAGCATTATTAAATTTTAATAAGTCGATACAATAAAATTTTAAAACTCTTTAATAATTAAGAGAATAACTTGCAACTAAGAATAAATAAAGTATAATAATTCAATTAAGAATAAAAATGGAGATTTAAAAAATGCGAAAAGGAAAAGTTGAAACTTGGAATTCTGAAACTGAGCAAGCTGATTCGTACTACTTTAAAAAAGAAAAAAAACTAACGCCAAAACAAATGGAAGGGAATTTTTCAGCATTGATGGCGGGCAATGCAGCCTTGCTTACGGCCTTTTTTTGTTGCTGTGCAGTTGGACCTGCCTCACATTCAATGCAAAATGCAATGCTTGCGATGGCGGGTGTTTCATTGGGAGTTATTGGAGCATATAGTTTGCGCAAAAATGCTTTAAATTTACTTGAAAAAGGCGGATTGTTAGAGGTGTATTCCGATATGCTTAAAAACTTATATTATGATGTTAGAACAAAAATTACTGATAACAAACATGAAAAAAATTATGATATGGATAATATAAAACAGAAAAAAGGAAATCTGCAAGAAAAAGAAAGGATTTAAAGTTATGAAACTTAAAAATAAAGATGTGATTACTTTAAATAATAATGGTCAATATTTGGTTATTAGTACGGCGGTTTTTGAAAAAGAAAACTATGTTTATATTGTAAACACAAAGGACAATGAAAAATTCAAAATTGCAAAAATTCAAAAAAATAAACTCACCGAAATTCCCAATGATCAAGAACTTATTAAAAAGTTAATTGTATTATTCTATGAAAATTCTATTAGAAATCTTGACTTAAACGAACTTGCTCGCAAGAGTTTAAAAACTCCGAAAAACTTTGAATAACAAATAAAAAGCTTGGAAAATTTCCTATTTGTTTTTGTGGAATTTTTTTATTATTGTAACATTTTATTATTTAATCAAGAGTACTATAAGTCATTATATCTTCTCAAAAAATCACATATTCTTTTCGATTAAAATTTCCATGCTAAACTCATCAAACGAATTAAGCCGATTTCTCATATAAAGAATTGCTTTAAGCAAACCAAATCTTTTTAATTTTTATCTCCAAATTCTATTCTTTCTAATATTAAATTATTTAATTGGAATTTGTATTTCTGTAAGATAATTATCTTCTTTATCTGTGTCCCAACAACCATGGATATAACATTCTCTAATTTTGTCAGTTATTTCAAAACTATTTTCTTTGGCATAATTTACTGCATACGCATAAGCCTTACCAAGTTCGCTATAAGGTCCTTTATGCTGAGTAATTAATGCTTTTTGACTATCCAGCTTTTTAAATTTAATGTTTTTACTTTCATTTCCAACCTTCTCTACTGCTTCGGCATATTCAAGTTCAACATTATTTTTTTGATACCCTTCGGCTTCGTAAGTTACAAAACAATAACCTGTACATTTTAGATCTGGGTTATTAATTCTACATTCTTCTCCAGCTTCTAAAATAAATGCGTTAATGTCTGACATAGTATCAATAATTCCATGTCGATAATATACAATACATTTTGGAAGCTCTGTTAGTTTTACTTCATATTTTTTCATGATATCCCCTTTTTCGCTTTTTGCGATTAATTTATTTATTAAGGATAGATTTTGTTTGTTCTGATCAAGATTTTTTTTGATTTCATTTTTGCATTCAATTAAAATTTTTTTGATTTCGTCACCTGCCAAAATTTTCTTAATTTTTTCTATTGGCATTTCATAAGACCTTAGTTCAATAATTAATTGTAACTTTGCAAGGTCTTCGATTGAATAATACCTGTAACCATTGTTGTCGACAAACGATGGTTTAAATAAATCAATCTCATCATGAAATCTAAGCGTTTTAACAGTAGTTTTAGCAAAATATGGAAATTCTCCAATTCTAAACATTTCTACTCCTTAATTATTATTACCTTACTCTATCCAGTAAAGGGAGAGTCAAGCAGTTTTTAAAAGTTTTTAAAGTTTATAAAAAGTATAACATATTTTTAAATATTTTTTCTTTTAGATTAAAATTTCAAATTGCCACACGCATATTCATATTTCATTCTTTAAGTATTTTTTATCATAGCCTCGTAGCTTTTATGATTTTTTATTTAAAACATATTATTTTTATTGTCATTTCCTAAAAAAATAAATTAATATTCAACTAGTTATGAAACTTAATTTTAATGAAGGAAAAAGTTGGTTAAATTCAATTCTTATCTTATTTATCGTGAATTTTTTTCGTAATTAAAAAATTGATTGACTAAAAATCTCTTAAAAGTTATAATAATGTTAAATTAACGTAAAATACATTTTAAATTACT